>JANNTF010000316.1:0-4684 GCA_031403455.1 Alphaproteobacteria bacterium
TGCGCAGCAAGTCGATGACGCCCGCTTCCGAAACGGAGCAAGACATCTCGCCAGAAGGCGCGACAGGTAGCGTCCGTTGCATCGAGCCTGACCGGGCGTGCTCGGATCTCAGCAACTAGCAGACGCGAAGAACCGGGTGGCCGCTGCCGCTGCGCTTCATCCCTCTGGACGACCGCGGCGTCGTTCGCGTGTGTAGGAGAAGATCTCAGAGAAGCCGACCAGGAGCAGCAGGATGCCGATGACGACCTGGATCGCGGCCAGCGCGCGGGCGGCGTCGCTCGCCGCCACGATATCGCCATAGCCGACGGTCGCCATCGTCATGATCGAGAAGTAGAGGCTCTCGGGGAAACTGATCGCGCGCCGGATTCCGCCGATCATGAAATTCGGCAATGTCCCCAGGCGATCGAGTAACCGGTAGCCGGTCGCGAAAATGATCACCGTGACGGAGTAGAAGGTCAGGAAGGCGAAGGTCGGCACGATGAGCCTGCTGATGCGGTCGAAGAATTCCTCGAACAGCAGGCCGGTCTCGATCAGGAACGAAGACACATCTGCGCTCACCGTGAACACGATGACGGCGATCGCGAGCATCGCGACGAGAAAATACAAATCCGCCGCCAGCGGCGACAATTCGAGCGTCGGCAGGACGAAGGTCAATACGCCGATCCCGAACACCGGCAGGAGCCAGAGCACGCTGCGTAAGACCTCGTCCGCATCGGCGAGCTGTTCGGCGAGCACGATGCGTCGGATGCGCTCGCGCCGGATCCATGCTCCGGCCAGGAAGGCGAGGAAGGGCAACACGAAACCGCTGTGTATGGCGAGCGTGCTGACCTGAGCGAAGTTGGTCTCGGTGAAGACGGCGAAGAGGCTGCCGTAGACGGCGAGGCCATTGGCGAACGCGATGAGAAAGAACCGGCTGCCCGGAAACGCGCGCGTGAAAAAGACGATCGAGCTCATCACCATCGCGGCGAGCAGCACGCCAAAGCCGATGTCGAAATGCTCGGTCGCGACGAGCGTGATCAGACTGATCAGGACCGCGGTGAACGCGATCGCGCCGATGCCGGAATGTCTGGGGGTACGACTCATGCGAGGATCGTTTCGCCGAGCCAGCGCCCGAAGCCAAGCGCAGGGGTGACGCTCATGCCGCCGACATAGCCGGCGCCGGACAAGGTGCCGCCGCCGATGATCTCACCCGCGACATGGAGCCCCGGGATCGGCGCCGCGCCATTCGCATCGAGCACGCGCAGGCTCTCATCGACGACGAGTCCGCCCGCGGTGCGCAGCACAATGCCGCAGCATTTGATCGCATGGAACACGGGCCCCGCGATCGGACGCGGCAGATGCTTGCGGCCGAGCGGATCGTGTCCGCGCGCCACGGCTTCGTTATAGGCGTGCAGTGTCCTCTCGAGCCCGGCGCGATCGATGCCTGTCCGCGCGGTGAGCGCGGCGATGCTATCGCTGCGGATGAAATGCGGGTGATTCGCGAATGCGTGGTCCAGCCGGGCCTTGTCGAAGCGCGGCAGCAGCGGCGGCGCGGCATCGAGGACCTCCTGATCGAAGATCACCCAGAACGTGAGACCTGGCAGCCCGGCAAGCGCCGCTTCACGTATGTCCGCGCTGCCGTGGTCCTCGGCGATGAAGCGCCGACCCTTCGCATCGACGAAGATCTCCCACGGGGCGCGCAGCTGCGGCGTGAGCGCGGGCACGTCGTCCCAGACCACACGGCCCGAGCCCGCGGGATCCTCGATGCCGGCGAGCGCCGGCCGCCAGAAATCCATATTGCGCAGACGGGCGCCGAGCAACTCGGCCATCTCGATGCCCGAGCCGTCGGAAGTCGGCGACGCCGTCGTAAACAGCGGCGCGCCGCCGTGGAGCCGGGCGAAGAGCTTGCGGCTCGCGCCATAACCGCCGGTGGCCAGCAGCGTGGCGCGCGCGCAGACCGTCGCCTCGGCGCCATCCGAGTTGCGCACGCGAACGCCTTCGCCGGGGAGGAGTTGCGTCACAGCCGCGCCGAACCGCACATCGAAGCCGTGCTTCGCACGCGCTCTCTCGAAGAGCGGCGTGATCGCCTTGAGGATCGAGCGCCCGCCATCGACACCCCAGTAGGTGCGCGCGATCTGGTAGGCCTCGTGCAGATGCAGCACGGCGGGACAGGCGGGATGCATCTCGAAACCATTGTCCATCAACCAGTCGATCGTGCGCGGTGCGAGGTCGACGGCGCGGCGCACGAGCGCGCGGTTCGCCGCCCCGCGGCTGATGCGCATGATGTCCTGGAAATGCAGGTCGGGCGAATCCGCGATGCCGCGCGCCTGCTGCAGCTTCGTCCCGGCGCCGCTCATCTGACCGGAGGAGTAGTGCAGCGTGCCGCCGAGCCGATCCGATTTCTCCAGCACGATCACTTTCAAGCCGCGCGCCACCGCCGCCATGGCGGCGGGCATGCCCGCAGTGCCGGCGCCGACGATTGTCAGATCGAACTTCTCGCTCACGTCTTCGCTCTCGTGATTCTCCGCAGAGGAGATTCACTCGAATCACATCGGGATTCCATAGGGCAAGTTTTTTCTGATGGGTTGCGAGCCCACGATGGATCGTCGGCGAGGCAGAGTCGCCGTCAGGGCGCTTTACACTCGGCGCGACGTTAAGCATGGCCCAAGCGCTAAGCTGTTGATGCGATGGCCTTGGCACGAATGCTGCGTCCTCCCCTGATCACTGACCTTCAGGAAGGGAACGGCACATGGACTTGATGCGAAGTGTTTCGACGATGGCGCTGGCGATCGGCGCATCGATAGTGGTGGGCGCCGTTGCACCGGTACACGCAGAGACTGAGTTGTTTTCGCTGCAGGTCGGCCCACGTCAGGTCAGCCCGGACAGCACTGTGCTCAGCTTCGATCGCTTCAATCCGGCGCTCGGTACACTGACAGGCGTAGTTTTCAGCCTCGCCAATGATCAGGTCAGCACAAATGCAAGGACCAGCGGAAACTTCAGTGGCGGCGAAGGTGGCACGTCAACGGGACGGACTCAATCAACCTTCGAGATTCTCCCTGAGGGCTTGTTTGCTCTATTCCAAGAATCTGGTGAAGCCATCTCGACCTGCACAAGTGAGATCAGCAACTGCTCAAATCCGAACAACACTTCGGAGACGACGTCAGATTTCGCCCCGCTCTCCAGGACGATCGATTTCGATCTGGCCAACTACACGGACAATGGCGTCGATCAGCAATTCTCGGTCACCGTCGAGCTCGGGGCCATCACCCAAGTCTTCTCGTGCTTCCAGGGCTTCCCGTTCGCAGGGGCGGATTGCACTGCCGGTGGCGGCGCAATCTGGCAGGGATCACTCTCCGTTGCATTCGAGTTCGAGCGGAATGTGGACCAAGTGCCCGCGCCGGCGACACTCGCCCTGCTCGGTGCATCTCTGATCGCCCTCGGCGCGGCGCGGCGTCGGCGCGCCTGAACCGACGATGCCTTCGCGAGGGCTTGGCGCGACGCGTCGAGCCCTCGGCTGAGCCAATCCGCGAGAAAGCCCGTCTGCACAAGCACGGTGAACACCTCCCCGGATCCCCCCAGGTTTGATTTCCCCACGCCTCACCCCTCTCTCGCCCCCCGCCGCGCTCAAAGCGGCGGCATCCAGTCGACATTCTCGTCGATCGGCAGGACCGGGCGCGGCAGCCGCGCCCAGGGGAAGCGCGACAGGATCGGGCTGGTCAGGCCGGGGCCGTCGACTTCGACGATCTGGTCATGCCCAAAGAACTCGTCGAAGCCGCCGCGGAAATGGCCGCGTGACTTCACGACGACCACGCGGGCCCGCGCGATTTCGAGGCCGAGACTCTCGAAGAAGATCGGATCGGCGCATTGCGTGCGTTGCGTGATCACCACGACCGTGATGCCGCCGAGATCGATCGCGGCCGATTGTCCGAGATCGATGCGCGTCCCGGCGAAGATCCCGCGCCGCCCGGTGACTTGACCGTCGCTGAGTGCGCGTACCGTCGCCGGCGCTGCGAAGGGCTTCGAGAACTCGCTGGTTTCCGCGCGGTTGAACCGCGCGGTGAAACTGGCGCCGATGCCGAGCTGATGCGCTTCCGCGGCCAGCACCGGATCGTTGATGACCCCGACCAGCGCGTCGCGCACGCCGGCGCGATGGAAGGCGTCGAGGATCGCCATCGTGTTGCCGCGTGCGCCGCCGGATCCCGGCTCGTCGCCACCGCGATGCGCGTCGCCTCCTCGAGGCAGGTCAGCGATGCGCGAAACCGCGCGCGGTTGCTCCAGCCGAGAGTCGCGATCTCCTGGGCCAGCGAATCCGCGAGCGGCTTTGCGTCGCGCTCGGCGCTGACATCACGCTGAGCCCGTTCTTCGAGGTGTCGGCGTAGGCGAAGCCGCCCATGACCGAGACGTTGAGGATGCGGCCGGCATAGGGCGCCTCGGCCATGCGGCGCTGGCCGAGATCGATCATCTCGCCATAGGGCCGCAGCGGCGCGGTCGGCGCGGTCAGCATCGTGACGGTGGGCGGGATGATCGGCAGGCGGATGAAGGATCTCACCGTTCGCCGGCCCCCGAGCAGCGCGCGCAAGTGCTGCGCGCTCTCCTGGCCGCGCTCGCGCATATCGAGATGCGGGTTGGCGCGATAGCCGACGAAGACATCCACCGAGTCGACCATGCGCGCGGCGACGCGCTGCGCGCATCGGTCACGAGCGCC
>JANNTF010000317.1:0-5654 GCA_031403455.1 Alphaproteobacteria bacterium
CTGAGCGCCGCGCTCCAGCGCAGGCTCGGGTTCTTGATCTGCGTGTCCACCGTATAGACCAGATCGGCCGCGGTGAACTCGACGCCGTCGCTCCAATGGATGCCGCGGCGCAGCTTCACGGTCATTTCAGTGAAGTTGGCGTTGTAGATGGGTCGTTCACTGGCGAGGGAGTTGTCCCAGACGCCATCGAGCCCGCTATCCGGATCGATGTACCAGAGGGTATCGAGCGCCGCCTGCTGGAGGCCGTTCGACTGGCTGCCGGCGTTGATCGACCAGATGTTGAACCATCCCGCATTCTTGATCGTGCCCTCGGGGTTCTCGAGGATCAGCGTCTCCTTGCGCGGAATGTTCTGCGGTATGCCCTGCGCGAGCGCAGGCGCGCCGAGGCTCGCGACGCCAAGCGTGGCGGCGGCGGCGAGCATCCATGACCGAATGAATCTCACTGGATCCCTCCCATTGGTTCGAGTGCGGTGCTGAAAGCACGTTCTTGTTGTATGACGGTAGGCGTGCGCGAGGCCGGGGACCAAGCGGATTCGGATCCGTATCAGTAAGTCGGGTTGACCGGCGCGTCCGCGCACGCTGCTGTGATCGCAAGGAGAGAGACGAGATGACACCCGAACAGAAACTCGAGGCGATGGGCCTCGTGCTGCCGGCCCCGCCTGCGCCGATGGGCAACTACGTGCCGTTCCGGCTCGATGGGAAGACCCTTTATCTATCCGGTCAGGGGCCGCGGAAATCCGATGGCTCGATGTTCACGGGCAAGGTCGGTCGCGACGTGACGACGGAGCAGGCCTACGAGCACGCGAAGCTGACGGGGCTGTGGCTGCTGTCGGTCGCGAAACTCGCCGCCGGGTCTCTCGCCCGGATCGAAGTGCTGAAAGTGCTGGGCATGGTCAACGCGGTGCCGG
The DNA here is from genome assembly GCA_031403455.1 of Alphaproteobacteria bacterium. Classification (GTDB taxonomy): domain Bacteria; phylum Pseudomonadota; class Alphaproteobacteria; order CACIAM-22H2; family CACIAM-22H2; genus CAIOSQ01. Next base: position 909 of record JANNTF010000317.1, read on the forward strand.
AGTTCGGCGATCAGCCGAAGATCATCAACGGCTGTTCGGATCTGTTCGTCGAGGTGCTCGGCGAACGTGGGCGCCACGCGCGCTCCGCGGTCGGCATGGGCTCGCTGCCGATGGGCATCACGGTCGAGATCGAGGCCGTGATGCGGCTGGTCGACTGATGCCGCCGCGCCGCGCCCGAAAATGAGAACGGCGCCCGTGGCGGGCGCCGTTCCAAGACGAGGTCGAAACGCGATCAGGCGGTGCGGCGTGACCGCATGCCGCCGAGCGCGGCCAAACCCGCCGCCAGGAGCGCCAGCGTGCCGGGCGCCGGGACGTCGTTGCTGCCGACCGCGAAGGCGACGATGCCGGGCGAGGTGCCGTCGTTCACGAACTCGGCGATCACGACGCTTGGATCGACGATGATGGCGGCGCCGAACTCGACTTCATCAGGGTTGATCGGCAAGCCCGCGCCCGCAAGCACGGGATGGCCAGCCTGAACCGCGACCAGACGGCCACCGGAATTGCCGCCGCCACCACCGAGCGGGTCCGCGGAGCCGGCGAGGAGGCCGAGCGCTTCGAACCCGTTGCCGTTGCTCGTCAACGCCGCGACCGCGCCGCTGAACTCGCCGAGATAGCCCTTGCCGCCAGCCGTGATGAAGTTCAGCGCGTTGGCGTAGAGCGTCTGGATGTTGGTGTCGCTGTCCACGCCATCGGCGAAGTCGCCGACCAGCAGCACCGCATTGCCGGTCACGAAGGCCCGCACTTCGGCCGCCGCTGCCGCCGAGAGCGAAGAGCCGAACGACGCGCCGTCGCGCGTATAGACGAAAGCGTCGAAGGCCGAGAGGAAGCCCGGCGTCGCGATCTGCGCGTCGCTCACGACCGTCGCGGTCATGCCGGCGAGCGTGTTGATGAACTCGTCGGTGTCATTGTCGCCGAACACGGCGATCGCGCCGGCCGAAGCCGGATTGGTGAAGGCGAGACTCGCGGCAACGAGGGCGGTCGCGGCGGAAAAATTCTTGAAGAGGTTCATGTCGCATCTCCCAGGGGGTTATGGCCTGGAAAGAGCAATCGCTGGGCCAGTCGTGTCGCATCAGGCGTTTAGGCCGAATTCATGATTAACCGCGCGCCGTGTCTGTAAGTGCGGCCGACGGTTAACGCGGTCGCGGAGCCTAGAGCCCGAGCGGGTGGGCCGGGCCGAACGACGCGAGCAGCAACGAGGCGCCGAGCAGCGCGACCGCGCAGCCGCCGAGGAAGCCGACGGCATTGATGGCGAGATGGGCCGTGGTCTCGCGCTGTCCCATGCGCGCGATCGCCCAGCGCCGCGCATGGATGACGGCCAGCGCCAGCGCGGCCAGCGCCAGCGCGGTGCCGGTTGACATCGCGCTGACCGCGGCGATGCCGGCCCAGCCGAGATCGAGCGATTGCGCGAGCACCAGCACCAGCAGGGCGCCGGTGCAGGGACGCAAGCCGATCGCCAGCACGACGGCGAGAGTAGCGCGCCAGCCTCGTGCCCGCTCGATCATTGCGTCATCAGGCGCATGCTGATGTCCGCAATGTTCATCATGCGTATGGTCATGCGCGTGGTCGTGATGCGGGGCGTGCGCGCGATCATGCGCGGCGTCCTGCAATGGCCGGGCCAGGAACAGCGCGCGCGCGGCGCGCAGCGCGAGGGCGGCGCCAATGGCGGCGATCAGCGCAAAGCTGATGCGCTCCACCCAATTCACGGCGGCTTGCGTATCGCGCGGCAGCCAGCCGGCGATCACGACCAGGCCGTAGACGAGCAGGATCGCCACGACACCCTGGCAGTAGGACGCGGCAACCGTGAGCCAGAGGCCGCGTTTGAGCCTTTGTTCCTGTGTGCCGAGATACGTGGCGATGATCGCCTTGCCATGGCCGGGGCCGACCGCATGGAAGACGCCGTAGAGGAAACTCACCACGATCAAAGTCCAAGCGGCCTGGATGCCGCGGGTTTCGTCGAGGCCGCGCAACCCGGTGAGCAGCGCGCGATGAAGTTCGCGCTGCTTGGCCAGGATCCAGCTGGTCGTCTCGGCGAAGATCGACGCTGCCTGGCTGTCGTTGGTCGCACCGCTGGCGATGGCGGCCGTGACGGCCACGCATGTCGCCATCGAGACGAAGATCAGGGCGGCGCGCCGCATCGTATCGTCACCTTCTCGGCGAATGCGCCGCCGAGCTCGTTGCCGCCGGATTGCGAACGGTCGAGCGCCTGGGCGCGCGCCGCGATGTCGGGATCGGGCTGCGGCGGCCGCAGCCGTGCCGCGCAGCCGGCAGGCGCGTCGACCAGCCGGATCGATTTGACCGGATCGATATGCACCATCTCGATGAAGTAGGTCGGATCGAACACCGCGTAGGAGATCGGCGTCGCGCGGATATCGGCCGCGCTGGCGAGCGGCAGCACGAAGCTGACCACCAGCCGCGGGCCACGCAGCGTCGCGCTCGCCTCCGTGACGGGCATCGTCTCGATCGCCTTGCCCTCGCGCTCGATCCGCGTGAAATAGCCGAACTCGCGCAGATTGATCATCATCTCGCGGGCGACTGTGGCGAGACGCTTGGCGTCGGCGGGTTTGGCCGCGCCGCGCGCCGGCTTGACCGCGACATAGGCGGTATAGGCTTCGTCGAAGATCCAGTGCTGCTGCAAGGCGCGCACATGTCCGACCTTGTCGAACAGCACCTCGACCTCGACATCGATCCAGGAATGCGGATGCGCGACGCCAGGGCGCGCGCTCGCGATCAACAGCAGAGCGACGAAGATGCCGAGTACGGCGCGCGCGCATCGCGCAGGATGCCGCCGTGGGCGCTTTGTCATGGCCATCATGCAGCGCAGGTTAATACGCGCGCGCAGCGGCTGCCAGCCACGGTTCAGGCATCGACGCAGGGCGGGACGCCGAGGCGCTGCGCCGCGGTGCCAAGGCGGCGTTCCATCGCCAGGCCGATCGCGAGGAGACGATGCTCGCTCCCGCGCGTGGCGGCGAGCTGCAATCCCACGGGAACGCCGGCCGAGTCGCGCGCGATGGGCAGCGTCAGCGCGCAGAGATCGAGCAGGCTGAGGATCGCGGCGTTGCGCGAGGCCGCAACGTTGTGCCGACGATAGCCATCGAGCGTCTGCACCTCGATCAACGGCGGCGCCGTGATCGGTATGGTCGGCGTGATGAACGCGTCGACCCCGGCGAGACGCTGATCCATCGCATCCATCCAGCCGAGCACGCGGCGGCGTCGGGCGATGTACTCGCCGGCCGGCATCTCGCCGAAGCTCTTGATCCGCGTCCAGATGTTCGGGTCGATCGTCGCCAGCCAATCCGGAAACTGCGCCACCAGCGTCGCATAAGCCTCCGGCGCGGAGAGGTGACCGTTCAGCCAGAGCTCATAGGCGGGGATGGCTTCGGGGAGGTCGAGCTCGACGAACGTGACGCCGGCGCGCGCGAGATCGCGCATCGCATCGTCGACGGCTTCGACGATGCCATCGGCGCACGCGTCGAAGAAGGGTCGGCGCACCACCCCGATGCGCAGCCGCGCGAGATCGCAAGCGCCGAGCTGGTCGAGCCAGGCGAAGGGATCGCCGGCGACGCCGTCGATCGCCGCGAAAGCCAGGGCGGCATCGTCGACGCTGCGCGCGAGCAATCCCGGCGTGTCGAGAGTCTCGCTCTGCGCCAGCAACCCGTCACACGACCAGCGCCCGCGACTGACTTTGACGCCGACCGTGCCGGTCCAGCTCGCCGGCATGCGCACCGACCCCGTGGTGTCGGAACCCAGCGCGAGCATTGCCGTGCCTTGCCACAGGCTCACGCCGGCGCCTGAGCTCGACCCGCCGCTGACGCGATGCGTCCGCGCATCCCAGGGATTGCGCGGCGCGCCGTAATGACGATTGGTGCCGAGCCCCCCGAAGGCGAACTCCACCGTATGGGTCTTGCCGGCGAGGAGCGCGGCCTGGCGACGAAAGGCGCCGACCACCGGACCTTCGCGATCATGGATCGCCGGCAGACGTTTCGGGGTGCCGGCCCAGGTCGCGAAGCCGGCGAGGCCGAAGAGATCCTTGACCGAAACCGGCAACCCTTGGAACGGCCCGAGATCGATCCCCGCTGCGAACAGGGCATCGGCCGCCGCAGCCTGCCGACGCATCAGCTCTGGATCGAAGCTGCGATAGGCGCCCAGCGCGGGCTCCAATCGCTCGAAGGCGGCGATCGCGGACTCGGCGATCGCGCCAGCGTCGAGGCGCCCGGCGCGCAGGGCGATCGCGAGTTCACGCACGCTGCGCAGGTTCAGCCGTTCGCTCATTCATCCCTTCCGCCGGCAATGGGCACGAGTTCGCCTTGAATTATCCGGTTTGTCGCCGCAGCGCGAGCACGCTCATGCCGCGCCCGCGGGCGATACACGCGCGTCGGCGCCCATCCGGTGCGCTCAGGGGAGGTAGAATGTTGGGTCGTCATATTCGAAGACTCGCCGTCGCGCTGGTCGCGCCGGCGCTGATCGCCGGCGCCGCGGCGCAGGCGGCGCAACGGGCGCCGATCTCCGGCCCGTTCGTGCACGAGACTCTCGCGGTCTATTTCGTGCGCGGGTCGGCGCCGCGCGGCCCGGTGCCGCTGACGCTCGAGGAGGCGCTGGCCAAGCACAAGGTACGCATCCACGAAACCGGCGACGTGAACAAGCTCGAGATCGAGACGCTCGGCGACGACGAGGTGTTCGTGCAATCCGGCGACATCGTCAAGGGCGGCAAGCAGGATCGCGTCCTGACCGTGAGCCTGATGCTGCCCG
>JANNTF010000318.1:0-3137 GCA_031403455.1 Alphaproteobacteria bacterium
CGCCCTGCGCCGTGCGGATCTGACCGCTGGCCGGCATCTTCCAGCCCGCTTCGTCGAGCAGCGTGCGCGCGCGGCCGAGATCGGCCGGATAGACCTTCGACGCGCCGTCCCAGAAGCAGGGGTGGTTGTTGTTCAGCGGCCCTTCCGACGGCGCATAGACGCCGTCATAGAGCAGCTGATTGATCGCCTTCATGTCGGCGGTGTGCAGCACCGCGCGGCGCACACGAATGTCGGAGAGCGGCGCATTGCGGATGTTCATCACCATCTGCAGGCCGGTGCCCGACTGGTCCTTGCCCATGAATTGGAAATTCGGCTTGCCCTTGTACTCGTCGACGTAGCGCGCCGGCAGGCTGAAGGCGACCTGGACATTGCCGCTCTTGACGACGCTGCCGAGCACGGCGGCCTCGCCGATGAAGCGGATCGTGACGCTGTCGAGAAACGCCGGGCCTTGATGCTTCTGGATCGAGTTCCAGCCGCCGTAATCGGCCCAGCGCCGGAACACCATGCGGTCGTTCTGCACCCATTCACCGAAGGTGAAGGGGCCGGTGCCGACCAGGTTGCGGCCGAAACTGGCGATTCCGTGGCGCTCCGCCGCGGTCGGCGACCACAGCGGCGTGCGGCGCAGCGCGTCGAGCAGCGTCACCCAGGGCGTGTCGTAGATCAGCTTGATCGTCGTCGGGTTGACGACTTCGATCGTCTTGATCGGTCCGACATCGCTCTTGAGCTGGGCCGATGCGGTCTTGGGGTCGAGGATGCGCTCGAGATTGTATTTGACCGCGGCGGCATCGAAGGCCGTGCCGTCATGGAACTTCACGCCGCTGCGCAGGTTGAAGACCCATTCCTTGCCGTCGGGCGAGACTTGCCAGGACGTGGCGAGCGCCGGCTTGTAGCTGCCATCGGGATCGAGGATGAGCAGCGGGTCGGCGACGAAGGAATTGAACAGCCAGGTCGATTGATACGGATCGATGTGGCCATCGAGCGAGGCCGGCTCCTGCACCGCCGGCCAGGCGATCACGAGATTGCCGCCCGAGGTCTGCGCGAGTGCGGTGCTCGCCAAGAGACCCAGGCCCAATGCGCTTGCGCCAATCCGCGCGACCGCGCGGCGCGACCAGTTCGTCATGTCAATGCCCCTCCTGTTTGCCGGCCGCGATCAGCGCGCGCCGTTTCGGTGGGCTACTGAACGAAACCGTCGCGCAAAGCGCCAGCAAAAATTCACGCATGCGCGCAAATCATTGATACTCGCGAAAGCGGCGCGCATTGCCGCGTTCGATCGCAGCGCGCCCAATTCGACGCCGCGCGCGTCAGCAATCGAGCGTCGTGTCGAGCTCCCACTGCGTGAGATGGCGCGCATAGAGGTTCCAATCGGCATGCCGCAGCTTGAGATAGGCGCTGGAGAAGGCCGGGCCGAGCGCGGCCTGCAGGCTCGAATCCTTCTCGAAACAGCGCAACGAGTCGAGCAGGTTGAGCGGCAGCCGCTTCACGTTCTTGAGCGTGTGGCCCTCGGTGTACATGTTGATGTCCAGCCGCTTGCCGGGATCGCGCTTCTCCGCGATGCCATCGAGGCCGGCCGCGAGCAGGCCCGCCTGCAGCAAATACGGGTTGGCCGCGCCGTCGGCGAGGCGCAACTCGAAGCGGCCGGACTCGGGGATGCGGATCATGTGCGTGCGGTTGTTGCCGCTGTAGCTGATCGTGTTGGGCGCCCAGGTCGCGCCCGATGTCGTCACCGGCGCGTTGATGCGCTTGTAGCTGTTGACCGTGGGATTGAAGAGCGCGGTGAGGGCCGGGGCGTGATGCACCACGCCGGCGAGGAATTGATAGGCCAGGGCCGAAAGCCCCAGCTCGCCCTTCTCGTCGTGGAACAGATTGTTGCGCCCCTTGGCGTCCCAGACCGAGACATGCGCGTGGCAGCCGCTGCCGGTCAGCGCGATGAAGGGCTTGGGCATGAAGGTCGCGCGCATGCCGTGCTTCTCGGCGATCGACTTGACCATGAATTTGAAGAAGACGTGGCGATCGGCGGTCAGCAGGCAATCGTCGTATTCCCAGTTCATCTCGAACTGGCCGTTCGCGTCCTCATGATCGTTCTGATAGGGGCTCCAGCCCAGTTCGAGCATCGCGTCGCAGATCTCGACGATCAGATCGTAGCGCCGCATCAAGGCGAGCTGGTCGTAGCAGGGCTTGGCCGCGGTATCGGCATTGTCCGAGATCGCATGCTGGTCCGGCGCCAGCAGGATGAATTCGCACTCGACGCCGGTCTTCATGCGCAAGCCCAGCTTCGCGGCGCGCTCGATCTGGCGCTTCAGCACCGTGCGCGGCGTCTGCTCTACGCTCCTGCCGGACATGATGAGATCGCCGGGCACCCAGGCGACATCGCGCTTCCACGGCAGCTGAATGACCGAGCCGGCGTCGGGAATGGCGAGGGTATCGGCATCCGCCGGCGTCATGTCGAGATGCGTGGCGAAGCCGGCGAAACCGGCGCCGTTCTTCTGCATCGTGGTGATCGCCGCCGCGGGCACGAGTTTGGCCCGCGTGCCGCCGAACAGATCGACATAGGAGATCAGGAAATACTTGATCCCCTTCGCCTTCGCGACCGCTGCAAGAGTGTTCGCCATCTCGATCTTCCCCCTTCAAGCCGGTACGGCACGCAGTTCAGCGACCGCGACCGGGAATCCAATCCGTGCCGGCGAGCGGCACGCCCGCCATCGCCGCCGCCTCGACCGTCACCGCCACGAGATCCTCGGGCTCGAGATTGAGCAGATGCGACTTGCCGCAGGCGCGCGCCATGGTTTGCGCTTCGAGCACGAGCGTGGACAGGTAGTTGCGGATGCGCCGCGCGCCGGAATCGGCGTCGAGCCGCGCTTCGAGCACCGGGTCCTGGGTGGTCACGCCGACGGGACAACGGCCGGTCTGGCAATGATGGCAGAAGCCCGGCTTGGTCCCGAGCGCGGTGTAGTCCTCGACGAAGATCGGCCGGTTGCAGTTGAGCGCCATCAGCGCCGCGGAGCCGATCGACACCGCATCGGCGCCCATCGCCAGCGCCTTGGCGACGTCCGCGCCCGAGCGGATCCCGCCCGAGATGATCAGCTGCACCTTGCGATGCATGTCGAGCTCCTGCAGCGCCTCGACCGCCTGGCGCAACG
>JANNTF010000319.1:0-5034 GCA_031403455.1 Alphaproteobacteria bacterium
CCTTGCCCAAACCGCAAGAGCCCGTGCTGGTCGAATAGGTAGGCGGTCTGCAGTGTCGCGGCCGATCGGGAGCGGGCGTGACGTGTTGAGGTCGCGCAGAAATCTCATCGGCGGCGGCAGCGCATTGGTTCTGTTGGCAGGGGCCACGCGGCAGGCAGCTCACGCGCAATCATCATCGCGTGCCGGCAGCGCGATGCGCGTGACCGCGATCGCCGAGGCGCTGCAAAATCCCTGGGGTCTGGTCTTTCTCCCGGATGGCCGGGCCCTCGTCACCGAACGTGCAGGTCGGCTTCGTGTGGTGACTCCGCGCGGCGAAGCCGCGACGGTGGACGGCGTGCCGCCCGTGTGGGCCCGCGGCCAAGGCGGTCTGCTGGATGTGTGTCTCCATCCCGATTTCGCGCGCAACCAGACACTCTTCCTCAGCTATGCCGGACAGAACGCGGAAGGCGCGGCGACGCGCATCGCGCGCGCGCGCCTGAGCGATGGTCGGCTGACAGACGTGACACCGATCTTCGAGGCCGGGCCGCGAATCGTGAACAATCATCATTTCGGGTGCCGGATCGCGTTCGGACGCGACGGCAAGCTCTATGCGACGACGGGTGACCGCTTCAACTGGCGTGACGAGGCGCAGAATCTCAACGACCTGCGCGGCAAGGTCGTCCGCCTCAACGACGACGGCTCGATTCCCAGCGATAATCCCTTCGTCGGCCGGCCGAACACGCGCCCCGAGATCTTCAGCTACGGGCACCGCAATCCCCAGGGGCTTGCCGTCCACCCCCAGACAGGCGCGCTGTGGAGCCACGAACATGGGCCGCGCGGTGGCGACGAGGTCAACATCCTGCGCGCCGGCGCAAATCACGGCTGGCCGAAGGCGACGCATGGCATCGACTATTCCGGCGCCGTCATCAGCGAACACAAATCGCTGCCGGGAATGGTCGATCCTGTCTTCGTCTGGGTGCCATCGATCGCGCCGTCGGGCATGGCCTTCTATACGGGCGACACGATGCCTGCATGGCGTGGCAGTCTTTTCATCGGCGCGCTCGCCGCGCAATTGCTTGTACGGCTGCAGCTGGATGGCGAGCGCGTCGTTCAGGAAGAACGACTCCTCCAGCGTCAGGTCGGCCGTATCCGCGACGTCCGGCAAGGACCCGACGGTCGGCTCTATCTCCTCACCGATGCGGGTGACGGCGCATTGCTGCGGATCGAACCCGCCTGAGTGGGCCTCGGCCGGCAGTCTCAGGTATCGGCGTGCTTGTAGGGCGAGTGCTGCATCAGTTCGCCGACGATGTGATCGATCTGCTTCGTCTCGCGGCCGAGGAAATCCGCGACGGCACGCTGGAAGGCGGGCTCGGCGAGCCAGTGAGCGGAGAAGGTTCGGGTCGGCAGATATCCGCGCTGCAGCTTATGTTCACCCTGAGCCCCGGCCTCGACACGCGCGAGCTTGTGCGCGATCGCATAATCCAGCGCCTGGTAGTAGCAGGTCTCGAAATGCAGATGTTTGAACTCGGCGATCGCACCCCAATTGCGTCCATAGAGCGTATCGGTGCCGAGCAGATTGAGTGCGCCGGCGACCCAGCGGCCGTCATGTTCGACCAGCATCAGAACGATGCGATCGCGCATCGTCGCCTGTAACCGGCTGAAGAAGGGGCGCGTGAGATAGGGATTGCCCCATTTTGCGTCGGCAGTCGCGTGGTAGAAGGCGAAGAACGCATCCCAGTGTTCCTCGCGCAATGCGTCGCCTCGGAGTACGACGAGCCGCACACCGAGCTCGGCGACCTCGCGGCGCTCCTTGCGGATCGCCTTGCGCTTGCCGTGGCTGAGCGACGCCAGAAATGCGTCGAACGAGTCATAGCCGTTGTTCTGCCAGTGATACTGGAAGCCCGTCCGCACCAGATACCCGGCGGCGCGAAACGCTTCGATATCCTCGGGCGCGCAGAATGTCGCATGCACCGATGACGCATGGCGTCGGCGCGCCACGTCGATCAGCCCGCGCGCCAGCGCTGCGCGGATCCCCGGCGCCGCATCGCCGCGCGCGAGCAGCCGTGGACCGGGAACCGGCGTGAACGGCACCGCGATCTGCAGCTTCGGATAGTATCGCCCGCCCGCTCGCGCCAGGGCCTCGGCCCATCCATGGTCGAAGACATACTCTCCTTGAGAATGACTCTTCAGATACATCGGCACGCACCCGACGATGCGGCCTTTGCCGTCCTCCGCAAGCTGGTGTTGGGGTAACCAACCGGTCCGCCCATGGACCGAGTGGGAATCCTCCAGCGCTTTGAGGAAGGCGTGCGCGACGAAAGGGTTGCTCGGCCCCGCGCATGCATCCCAGGCCTCGGCCGGCACATCGCCGATGCGCTCGATCGTTCGCAACGTGATCGTATCGCCGGTGTCTGCCATTACGCCTGAGAGATGCCTGGTGGAGCTTGGGTCGCTTATAGTGCGATCTCGGCTCCGGAGCGAGACTGGTGCGGAACCTGGGAGACTTCAATGCGCAGAGCAAACGTCGCCGCACTTATCTTGGTCGCGAGCTTGGCCGCTGCGCCGAGTCTTGCGCAGAAGCTGCCGCAATCGGTTGGGGAAGAGGTTTCGCTCGGACAATCCGTCAGCGGCGTGCCATGTCGTCTTCGCATGACCCGCACCAATGTGGAGACCGGCAATCAGGCCTTCGCCGTGATGTGCGAGGGATGGAGTAATGCGGCCGGGCTGGTGTTTCGCGAACCGAAGCGGCGATGGACTGCAGAAACGATCGTCACCGAGAGCGCCTGGGTCAAGCGCCAGGTCGAAGGCGATGGCCCGTACGAATGCGAAGCAGCCCGGCAGGGCCGCGTGGGCGGTGAAATCAATGCCATGGTGCGGCGCTGCAAGCTGCGTGAAGGCGGCTGGCCGACCTTCGTGCTGGGCGCTTTGTTCGGCGACAATATCCATGGCGCGTCCGGCGCGCCGGATGTCCTGCCTCAGATCGAAGCCGCCATGCAACTCATGGCAGGGCGGACGGTCCAGGTCGCTACGCAGAACCGCCAAGCGCTGCAGGAGTACAATGTCCGTCTCCTCCAGGAGACGCTCGGCAGCGACTTCAAGAATGTCGGCCTGCTCGACGTCGTCGCATTTCGTAATTTCCATCGTCTGGCTTCCGAGCTCGACAACATGCGCGACCACGTCGGTAGCGAGACGGTGGCGCTGGGGTGGTTCCAGGCGACGGAGAAGGCGTTCGGGCCAGAGACGGGCGCGTCGGCGCACCCTTTGACATGGTTGGGACTCCAGACCGGCCGTCAAGGCCGCTACGGCGAGGCCGAGGAGTATTTCAAGCGCGCGGACGCGTTGGCGCGGGTGTCGCCGGACCCCAATGTGCTGCCATATCATTTGGCGTTTCGCGCAGGCATCGCGCAGCAGCGCGGCGATTTGGCGACTGCCAAGCGACTTGCCGATGAGTCGCTGGCGTATCGCCGGACGCGCCTGGGTCAGACCAAGGGCGTGTTTCTCGCGCATTCCCTGCACAGGGTCGGAAACATCGCTCTGCAGATGGGCGATCTCTCGACGGCGGAAACGGCTGAACGCGAATCGCTTGCCCTCTACCAAGCGCGCTTCGGGACGGTGCATTTCTGGCCGGCCCTGAAGCTGAACGATCTGGCGTTGCTCCAGATCGCGCAGAATCGGTTGCGCGACGCCGAGGCGTCGGCGCGCGAGTCGGTGCGCATCTTCGAGATCGTGCATGGCCAGCGGCCGACGACCGTCGAAGCGCTGACGGTACTCGGTGAGATCCTGATCCGCACGAATCGGGCGGATGAAGCATTCGTGAATTACCGGAAGGCCGCGCAATACGCGGCCGCCAATCGCGATGCGCGACCGCAGCAACGGCTCGGCACGCTCGCCCGCTACTACAACGCGTTGGTGCCGGCCGACGGCAAGCTCGTGAGCGGCCCCGCCGCGGACGAGTTGTTCACGGCGCTGCAGATCCCGATCGATCCCGTGGTCGGGCGGTCGGTGACCCTGATGAGTGCGCGGCTCGCGTCGAGTGACCCGAGCGTGCGCGATCTCGTGCGCGACCATCAGGATGCCTCGCGTCGTGTCACGTTCCTGCGCTCCTCGCTCGGCCGTGCCGAGTCCGACGAGAGCGAGGAGGCGCAAGGGCGCCAGCAGCAGCTCACCGGCGAGATCGCCACCGCGGAGGACAAACTGCAGCGGCTCGAGCAACAACTGCAGTCGGCCAATCCGCGCTACGCGCGGCTCACGAATCCGCCACCCCTGAGCGTCGTGGAGCTCGGTCGGCAGCTGCGGCCGGGCGAGGCGTTGCTCTTCGCCGCGAGCGGTGGCGCGAACACCTACGTGGTGCTGGTGCGGGACGGGAAGTCGACAGCGCGCCGTGTTCAGGTGCCGATCGGCGATCTGCAGAAGCGCATCGACGCGCTGCGCGCCGGTGTCGAATGGGCGCGGCGCGGCGAGTCCGCCTTCGATCTGTCCGCGGCTCATGCGCTGCACAAGCTCATCTTCGGTCCCCTCGATGCGCAGCTCGACGGCATTCGCCATCTGATCGTGGTCGCCAGCGGTCCACTCTCGAATCTTCCGCCGGCGCTGCTGGTTCGCACCCCGCCGAGCGGCAATGATTACGCCCAGGCCGCGTGGCTCATGCGCGACATGGCGGTGAGCGTGATGCCGTCGGTTCCGGCGATCGTCGAACTGCGCGGCAATGCCGGCGCATCGCGTGCCACGCAGCCATTCCTTGGGTTTGGCAATCCCCGTTTCACCGGTGGCGGCGATTCCGCCGGGGCGCTGGCGCAACTCGGCCGTGCCTGCCGACCGCAGGACGGCAAGATCGATCCGGCGCTCGTGCGCGGCCTGGCGCCGTTGCCGGATACGCAAGACGAGCTCAAGGCGATGGGCGCGTCATTGAAGGCGCCGCCCAGTTCGATCGTCACGGGGGCGAGCGCCACGCTCGCGGAGTTGCGCAAGCGTGATCTTTCGAAGATCCGCATCCTTGCCTTCGCGACCCATGGGCTGCTGCCCGGAGACCTGCCATGCCAGACGGAGCCGGCGCTC
>JANNTF010000320.1:0-3073 GCA_031403455.1 Alphaproteobacteria bacterium
ACATGATCAGGACGCGCAGGCCCGCAGCGCGGAACATGTCGAAGGCGAGGCCATCGGCGCGGTTGCACAAGACCGCTTCGCGGCCGTCCTCGAGCACGAGGACCCGATTGTCGGTCAGCACGCCGTCGAAATCGAAGACGAGCAGCGACACCCCGCCCTCGATGCGCCGCGCCACCGGGAGAGTCTCAGGCACCGACCAGCGCCTCGACTCGGGAATCGAAACGGCGGGCCATGTCACGCATCTGTTTGCGCGCCGTGCCGAATCGTTCGCGGACCGTCCTCGGGTCCTCGAGCGTGCGATCGATCGCCGCCGTGAGCGCATCCGCGAGGCCCGCGTCGAACGCCTCGACGCGCAGATCGGCCAGACCGATCCCGGCGAGAAAATCCGTCATGCGGTCCTGCGTGACGAGCGGAACCATCGGAACGCCGAGCCCGATGCTCGGCGACATCGAATGCACGCGCATGCTGATCACCAGATCGGCACGACGATAGCGGCCGTAGAATTGCCGGCTGCCTTCGATGCGCGAGAGGCCCGTGGCGATCATGCGCTGATGGGCGAGCGCCGGCCGGCAGCAATCGACGAAATCCGCGAGCATGCGACAATCATCGAAGTAATGCGGCACCAAGATCACATTGGCGTCCCATTTCTCGATCATCCGCTCGACGGCGCGCGCGATGCCTGCGATGACGGCGCTACGACGCTCGGGCGTGCGGTAGCGTTGTGCGGCGTCCTCGTCGTTGAAGGCGACGATGACGTTCGGACGCCCGGCCTGGAACTCGAAATATTCGCCATGCGTGTCGGCCGGCAGGAAGACGCCGGGATCCGGCACGACGTGGATCTTGTCGCTCGTGACGCCGAAGGTCGCCGCCAGCCACTCGCTGGTGCCGTCATTGCGGACGCCGAACAGCATGTCGTCGCGGCCGAGTATGTGATCCAAGGCCCAGCGGAACTGGTCGGCATGGTGATAGGTCTGCCCCTCCCAGAACCGGTAGGACAGGCCGTAGAACACGACCGGACGGCGAATCTCGGGCCAGAGTTCGCGCGGCAGATTGAAGCGCATTCCCGCGTTCGCATAGAACTCGCGACCATTGATCGCCACCGCGCCGCCGACCAGCAGGGCGTCGGCTTTGCTGTTGACCATCTCGACGAATTTGCGGTCGAAGGGTTTGACGCCGAACGTGTAGTCGTCCCAGGCCTCGCGCGACCACAGGATCGGTCGCGCGAGATCTTCGCCGAGGATCAACTCGGTCCCTTCCGTGAGCGCGCCATTGCCGACATTCGCGCTCCGCCCATTGATCAGATGCAGCAGCGAGAGCGGGCGCACTCGAGACGTCGCCACGGTGCCGTGTTCCGGTCGGCCGCCTCTCAACCCACCCGCCTGAGCTTCTGCTTCACGGGCACTTCCGAATCGAGGATGCGCTTGGCGGCATTGCCGCGCACGACCGGCCATTGACGAATGTACTTCGAGAGCAATTCCATGCCGCGCGGTTCGAGGCTGGCCGCCTGATCGCTGCCCCACATCGCGCGATCAAGCGTGACGTGACGCTCCACCGCGCAGGCGCCGAATCCGACCACCGCGAATACCGACGGCATCACGCCGACCTCGTGGCCGCTATAGCCGATCGGCAGGCCGTACTTGGCGCGGAGCGTCGCGATCACCGAGAGATTGAGCTCTTCGTCCTTGGACGGATAGGTGGACGTGGTGTGCATCAACAGCACCGGTGCGCCTTCGAGCACTGCGACGGCGCGATCGACCTCGTCGGCGGTGCTCATGCCGGTCGACAGGATGATCGGCCGCCCGGTCGCCTTGATGTGCTTGAGCAGACCGTGATCGGTGAGGCACGCGGATGCGATCTTGTAGCAAACCGGATTGAACTTCTCGAGGAAGTCGACGCTGCCTTCGTCCCAGGGCGAGCAGAACCATTGGATCTTCTGTTCACGGCAATACTGGTCGATCTCCTTGAACTCGCGCTCGCCGAATTCAAGGCCACGCTTGAGATCGCCGTTGGTTGTACCGAATGGCGATTCACGCAGACGTGCGAGGTCTTCCGGCGTGTAGACGATCTCGACGGTGCGCTTCTGGAACTTGACGGCGTCGAAGCCGTACTCGACCGCCTTGTCGATCAGCTTCTTCGCGATCTCGACGTCGCCGTTGTGGTTGATGCCGATCTCGGCGACGAGAAAGCAGGGATGCGCGGGGCCGATCTTGCGACCACCGATCGTGATTTCCGTCTTTGTCATTTTGTCACCTCGGTTTGGGGATTCGGGACTTCGTGCGGAGTGCGGCGCCGTTCGCTCATCGAGCGGCGCCTTCGAGTTCGGCGAGCAAGGCGGTACGTGTGCGCTCACCAGCGCGGCCGTCGGCATTGCCGGTCCATTTCGCCAGCGCGGCATGCGTGGGCCCGCTGAGTTCGGCGGCAATCGGTGCGGGAGTCGCGCAATGTGCTTCCAGCCGTGCGACCAGATCCTCGGCGGAGACTGCGTATTCGACTGCGTCGCCCAAGTCCACGATATAGCCCGTGTAGCGCGGGTCGCGGGCCTCGGCGAAGCGCGGCTCCACCACGGGCTTGCCGGCCGCCAGCCCTTCCAGCATCACCGTCGTGTTGTGGCCGCAGATCACCCAGCAGGCCTCGATCAGTGCAGCGACATCGCCTTCCGCGACGATCCGGAGATTCGCCGGCAGCGCGCCTTCATGGTCCAACAACGCCTCGACCTGCGGAATCTCATAGGAACGTGGCCGGATGATGACTTCGATCTCGGGGCGCAGGCGCGCAAGGCGACACGCCGCGCTGTAGCTCGCGCGACAGAGTTCGGTCCAGGCCAGGTCGCTGACAATTCCGGAATAGCTCGGAAGGAAATTGTTCGGGAGAAACGCGAGGAACAACACGGTTGGCGTGCTGGCGCGCGCCGCGGTTTCGCCGGCCGCCGCGCGCCGACGCCAGGCATGGATGCGGTCGAGTCTCGGCATGCCCACGATCCTGATCTGATCGTCGCGCGCGATGTCGCCCTTGAGCTGATGGTCGCGCTCGAGCTCGTGATAGACGAAGAAGCTCAGCTCTTCGGGCGTGAGCA
>JANNTF010000321.1:0-2528 GCA_031403455.1 Alphaproteobacteria bacterium
TAGAGCTGGAGGCGCATCTCCGCCAGCAGGCGATAGGCGAAATCATGCGCCAGCCAGGATTCGAGCCAGTGCAGCAGCCCCGCCAGCGGCGCGACCACGCAGAGCGCGATCGCGAGACTGGTGTAGTCCTCGCCGCGCACCAGCGCGCGCAGGATGAGCGCGCCGAGCACGCTGATCGCGATGAACGCCGTCACGCGCCCGATCCCGAGCGCGAGAGTCGTGGCGAATTTGCCGCGCACGGGCGTGATGAACCGCGCGAGATCGGCGAGCACCCGTGGCCAGCCGAGCGGCGCAGAGGCGCGTTCCGGCGTCGCGCCAGCGCTCCCGACCGGCTCAAACTCGGTCTCCGCTGCGCGCGCCAGCGGTTCGATCTCGAGCCGATCGCTCTGCGCCGCCGCCTGCTCGGCCATCAAGCCGTGATAGGCGCCGTGGCGCGCGATCAGCGCATCATGCGTGCCGATCTCGACCGCTCTGCCTTCGTCGAGCACCACGATGCGGTCGGCGGTGCGGATGCTCGACAGGCGATGCGCGATCACCAGCGTGGTGCGGCCGCGCATCAGGCGATCGATCGCCTCCTGCACGACGGCCTCGTTCTCGGCATCGACCGACGACAGCGCCTCGTCGAGGATCAGGATCGGCGCATCGCGCAGCAGCGCACGCGCGATCGCCAGACGCTGGCGCTGCCCGCCCGAGAGCCGCACGCCGCGCTCGCCGACCAGAGTCTCGAAACCCTCGGGCAGGCGATCGATGAATTCCAGCGCATTCGCCGTCCGCGCCACGTCGCGCAATTCGTCGAGCGTCGCCTCGGGTTTTCCGAGCCGGAGATTCTCCGCGACGCTGCCATGGAAGAGATAGCAATCCTGGCTCACCACGGCGAAATGCCGGCGTAGAGCCGCGATCGGCAGGGTCCGGATATCGACGCCGTCGAGGGTGATGCGCCCCGACGTGACGTCGTAGAGCCGCAGCAGTAGCCGCACGATCGAGGTCTTGCCCGAGCCGCTATGGCCGACGAAGGCGACGCGCTCGCCCGGCTCGACATGGAACGACAGCGCGCGATGCGCCGGCGCCTGGCGATCGGGATAGGCGAAATCCACGCCCTCGAATGCGAGACGCGGGGCGAGCTCCCGATGCGAGCCGCCAGGCCCCTCGACAATCGACGGCCGCGCCGCGAGCAGGCGGCGTATGCCCACCGCCGCGGCCTGGCCGAGCATGCCCGTGTGCAGCAACTCGCGCAGCTCGCGCATCGGCCGGAACATCTCGGTGCCGACGAGCAGCAGGATCACCAGCGCGGAGAGTTCCATGGCGCCGCTCGAGACACGGCTCGCGCCGATCACGAAGGCGGCAGCGGTGCCGATCGCGATGCAGGCATCGGTGATGCCGCGCGTCGCCGTGCTCGACGCGAGCACGCGCATCGTCGCGCGCGTGAGGTCCCAGGTCCGCGCGGCCAGGCGTTCGGCATAGGTCGCGCTCTGCCCGAAGGCCTTGAGCGTCGCCAGGCCCTGCAGCGCATCCAGGAAATCCGCGGCATAGGCGCGATGCGCCTGCGAGCGTTCGAGCGCGGCATCATGCTCGCGCCAATGCAGCAGCGACGGCAGCCACATCGCGCCGAGCGCCGCCACCAGCAACACGCCGGCGATCATCGGATCGAGCCACCAGCCGAAGGCGAAGATCGCGAACGGCGTCAGCCCGGCGATCAGAACCTGCGGCATGTAGCGGCCGAAGAACGTCTCGAGCTGCGTGACGCTGTCGATCAGGGTCACGCTGACATCGCCGGTCCGCGCGCCCGAGAAATAGGCCGGGCCAAGCGCGACGACCTGGTCGTAGAGCACGGCGCGGAGCTTGGTCTGCACCGCCGCGGCGGTCTCGCTCGCGATCCGCGCGCGCCGACGCTCGAGGATCGCCCGCAGCAGGATCGCGCCGATGGCGAGCGCGCCGGGGAGCACGAGCGCGTCCAGCGGCGCGGCGCGCAGAACGAGCGCGATCAGCCAGCCGAACAGAGCGAGCCGCACCAGGCTCGCCACCACGGCCGCCAGCCCGATTGCGACGCAGAGACCGAGCGCGCCGCGATGGCCCACCGTGAAACGCCAGAGATCACGATCGAAATACATGCCCATCCACCTTTATCGAAGCGTCGAAGCTACCGCGAGACCGCGCGGCGATGCGAGTTGACCGCGCGTCGAGCACGAGGGACCCTGATCTGCAATCAATGAAGGGCTGCATGACCGCTCGTGAGATTCCCGCCGACCGCCTCGGCCTGCCGCGCTTCACGATTCCCGCGACCTCGGCCGATGCCGATGCCTTCGACCTTTCGAGCCACACGCGCGCGCGCGAGGCGCTCGCTTTCGGGCTGGCGATCCACGAGCCCGGGTTCAACATTTTCGTGCTCGGCGAGGATCGCAGCGGCCGCATGACGGCGACGCTGGAATTCCTCGCGGAGACACTCGCCGGCCGGCCACCCGCGCGCGACTGGATCTATCTCAATAATTTCATTCGGCCGCAGCGGCCGCGGCCCTATCGCCTGCTGCCCG
>JANNTF010000322.1:0-1870 GCA_031403455.1 Alphaproteobacteria bacterium
TGATCAATGTCACGCGCTTCTTTCGCGATCCGAAGATCTTCGAATTCCTGGCGGAGAAGATCGTTCCCGACCTGATTCGCGACCGGGTACAGGATCAACCGCTGCGCATCTGGACGGCGGGCTGCAGCACGGGCGAGGAGACCTATTCCTTGGCCATGATCTTCCGCGAGCAGATCACGGCGGCGAAGCTCAACATCAAGCTCCAGATCTTCGCCTCCGACATCGACCCGGACGCCATCGCCAGCGCCCGCGAGGGCCTCTACCCGGACACGATCGCGACGGATCTATCCGAAGACCGCCTCAACCGCTTCTTCATCAAGGAGGATCACAGCTATCGCATATCGCCGGAGCTGCGCGCGATGGTCGTGTTCACGCTGCAGGACGTGCTGGTCGATCCACCCTTCTCGCGTCTCGACCTGATTTCCTGTCGCAATCTGCTGATCTATCTCCGCCCGGAAGCGCAGGCGAAAGTCATCGCGCGCTTCCAATTCTCGCTGCGCCATCACGGGATCCTCTTGCTCGGCAGTTCGGAGACGATTGGCGACATCGCAGGACGCTTCGAGGTGATCTCCAAATCGGCGCGTCTCTATCGTCACATCGGTCGCGCCCGGCCGGGACTACTGGCGCTTTCGCTGGGCGCCACGGACGCCGCGCGTGTCCCGTTGCGTCTGGGCCCGGTCGCGCCGGCGTCGCGTCAGTCCGCCATGGCCGAGTTTTGCCGCAGCCTCGTGATCGATAGCTATGCGCCAGCGACGATATTGATCAATGGCAAGCTCGACTGCGTCTATTCCTTGGGGCCCACCGATCGCTATTTGCGCGTGGTCCCCGGCCACCCCACGCAAGACGTTCTCGCGCTGGCGCACGACTCGGTTCGCAACAAGCTCAGAGGAGCGATCCAACAGGCGCGCCAGGCGAAGGCGCGGGTGACAGTCGCCGGCGGGCCGATGAACCGGAACGGCGTGGCGGTCTCGTACAGCATCACCGTGCAACCTGTCCTGAACGACGGCGATGAGCTGTTGTTGATCTGCTTCATCGACGAGCCGACCCGCATCGAGCAGATCCCGCCGAAGCGCGGTCGCGGGGTCTCGCCGCCCCCGTCGTTGGGTGTGGCTGAACTCGAGTTCGAGCTGGCGGCGACAAGATCGGAACTCCAGAGCGCCATACGCAATCTCGAACTCTCGAACGAAGATCAGAAGGCGATCAACGATGAAGCCCTGTCGGTCAATGAGGAGTTCCAGTCCGCGAACGAGGAGCTGCTGACCTCCAAGGAGGAACTGCAGTCGCTCAACGAGGAACTCACCGCTCTCAACACCCAACTCCAGGAAACCCTGGAGCGTCAGCGTACGACGTCGAACGATCTGCAGAACGTCCTGTTCAGCACCGATGTCGCGACGATCTTCCTGAACACCAGGCTGGAAATTCGCTTTTTCACGCCGGCGACCAAGTCTCTCTTCCACGTCATCCCTGGAGATGTCGGTCGGCCGCTCGCGGATCTCAGCTCGCTGGCATCCGATGGCGCGCTTCTGGCCGATGCCCGACAGGTGCTCCAGACCAATACGCCGATCGAGCGTGAGATCGAAGCCAAGAACGATGTGTGGTTCATCCGTCGGATCTTGCCCTACCGAACCCAGGACAATGGCGTCGAGGGCGTGGTCATCACCTTCACCGACATGACGGAGCGCAAGCACATCGCCAAAGCGCTGACGGAGGCAAAGCAGCAGGCCGACCTCGCCAATGTGGCGAAGTCGCGCTTCCTGGCCGCCGCCAGCCATGATTTGCGCCAACCGCTCCAAACCCTCGCGCTACTGCAGGGGCTACTGGCGACGAAGGTCGAGGGCGCGCCGGCGCAGAAGCTGATCACATTGTTCGA
>JANNTF010000323.1:0-6880 GCA_031403455.1 Alphaproteobacteria bacterium
TGCTCGCTGTTCTGATTTCAGTTCAGGAGCGGCCACCGGACCGACGCTGGCTGGCGTGACGTGCGCGTCGGACGGGGCGTCGACGCGGTGACCGCCCAGGTAGGACTCCGCCGTCGCGAGCCCGAACACCACGATCAGGGATGCCACGACACCCGGCAGCGCGCGGAGCACGTGACGTAGATTTGTGATTGAGTTGCTCATGGCCTGAGGATCTACCTGGGGCTGCGTCGGCGGTGCCACTCGTCGACCGGCGTACCTCGCTGGGATCCTAACTCCGTCGTCTAAGCGGCGCCGATCCGGCGTGGAGCGCGCGTGCAAACCCCACCAGCGCGGCGCGCTTAAGGTTAAGTTCGTCCGGCAAGAAGGACCCACGAGGAACGCCATGACCACGCTGCTGCTGACTCATCCGGCCTGTCTCGATCACGACCCCGGCAGTTGGCATCCGGAGCGGCCGGAGCGGCTGGCGGCCGTGTTGAAGGCGCTGGACGGCTCGCCATTCAAACGTCTCGAGCGGCGGCAGGCGCCGCGTGCGGAAGATCGCCACCTCATGCTGGCCCATCCGCTGCAGCATGTGGAGCGCGTGATGGGGGCGGTGCCGCCGGCGGGACGCCACAATCTTGATGCCGATACGAGCCTCAGCCCCGGCTCGGGTGAGGCCGCCTTGCGCGCCGTGGGCGCGGTGATCGCCGCCGTCGATGCGGTGATGGCGGGCGAGGCGGCGAACGCCTTCTGCGCGGTGCGGCCACCGGGGCATCACGCCGAGCCGTCGACGCCGATGGGATTCTGCCTGTTCAACAACGTCGCGATCGGCGCCTTGCATGCACGTGCGGCGCATGGGTTGCGCCGCATCGCCGTGGTCGATTTCGACGTCCATCACGGCAACGGCACGCAGACGATGTTCGAGCGCGACCCCGCGCTGTTCTTCGCATCGACTCACCAATGGCCGCTCTATCCCGGCACCGGCGCGGCGGAGGAGCACGGCGTCGCGGGCAACGTGGTCAACGCGACGCTGCGACCGCATGCGGATGGCGCCGCGTTTCGGGCAGCGATCGAACGCCTGGTGCTGCCGGCGCTCGATCGCTTCGCGCCGGAGTTCATTCTCATCTCGGCGGGATTCGACGCGCATCGTCGCGACCCGCTGGCGGCGCTCAATTTCGAGAACGAGGATTACGCCTGGGTCACCGCGGCGATCGCCGAGGTCGCGCGCACCCATGCCAAGGGCCGCATCGTCTCGACGCTCGAGGGCGGCTACGATCTGGAGGCGCTGGCCGGCGCCTCGGCCGCGCATGTCACGGCGCTGATGGCGGCTTGAGCCGGGCGAGCTGGGCCTCGCGATAGAGGATGAACAATCCGCTGGCGATCACGATCGCCGCGCCGACCAGGCTGACCGGCGTCGGCGTCTCGGCCCAGATCAGCCACGCGAGCACCGCCGTCACCAGGAGAGAGAAATACTCGAACGGCATGACCACGGCGGGCGGCGCGAATTCGAAGGCCCGCGTCAGGAACACCTGCGCCGCGCCGCCGATCAGGCCGAGCGCGACGAGCAGCGCGAGATCGACGGCGTCGGGCGTCACCCACACGAAGGGCAGCACCGGCAGCGTCGCCAGCATCACGAACGCCGTGTAAACGAAGACGATGGTCAAGGTGGGCTCGTCGCGCGAGAGCTGGCGCAGCACGATCACGACCACGGCGTAGGCGACCGCGCTCGACAGGGCCAGCAATCCGCCGACCTCGGCGCCGACCGCGCCGCCGTCGAGCATCGCCGTGGGTTGCAGCATCACCAGGACGCCGGCGAAACCGATTGTGACCGCCGTCCATCGCCGCCACCCCACGGGTTCACCCAACAACGGAACCGATAGCGCGGTGACGAAGAGCGGCGCCGCGAAATTGATGGCGACCACGTCCGCGGCCGGCAGATAGCGAAACGCGGCGAAGCTGGTCGCCATCGCGAACATGCCGAGCATCGTGCGCGCGGCATGCGCGCCGAGGCGATAGGTGCGCATCAAGGCGACGCCTCGCGGATCGCGCAGGATGAGGATCAGCGTCGGCACCAGGGCGAGCGCCGTTCGGAAGAACATCAGCTGCGCGATCGAATAGGTCGCCCCGAGATGCTTCACCAGCACGTTCACGATCGAGAACAGCGTGACCGTGGCGATCATCGCGAAGATGCCGAGCAGGACGCGGTCGGCGCGCTGAGCGGGCATGGATCGCGCTGTCGTATCTCAGGCGGCGCGGCCGCGACTGATCTCGCTCAGTGTGCGCAGTCGCATGAGATTGGTCTGCAGCCGCATGATCACGCGATCCATCAGGGCGCGCGCGCCATCGAAGGTCGCGCTCAGGCGTGGCTCGGCGTCCGTCGCCGCGCGATCCGCAGCGAATACGAGCGGCGTGAAGCGTTCCAGCGCGTCGAGAAACGACCGTTCGACCTTCAGCCCCTCGTCGTAGCTGCGTACGATCCGGTCGAGCGCCGCGCGCTCGGCGTCCTTAGCGCCGCGCCCGGCATCGCGCAGGACATTAAGCTTCTGTTCGGCCGCCGCCAGCGCCCAACGCTGGGCGGCGATCGAGCGCTCGACCGCGACGCGCGCGTCGCTGGCGTCGGCGCCGCGCTCCATCAGGTTCTCGAACTGGGCGAGCGATTGCAGCAGCGTCTCGTTGCCACGGCGGCGGATGATCTGCAGCTCGCGCTCGGGGAGCGGCGCCGCCGCCGGCGTCAGCAAGCCGACGACCAGATCGGCGAAGACGCTGTCGGCGCGCACCTGCACCGTCAGCAACCCGGCCAGCGACTGGCTGAGGGCAAGACTGTCGTCACGCTGCAAGGGTCCGAGCGCGCGCGCCACCGCGTCGAGCCGTGGCAGCGTGCCGACGAGCGCTTCCAAGCCGCTGCGCATCCGCGCGACCTGATCATCGGCATCGCGCGCGAGGGCGCGCTGCTCCGCATCACCGGTGGCGAAGGGGCTGGTCCCTTGCAAGTGACGGCCGGCGCGCGCGGTCGCCTGGCTCACCGCCTCGCGCATCGGCTCGATCGGTGGCGGGCCGACGCCGGAACCGGGCTGGCGCGCGCGGACCACCGTGGCGATCAGCTCGGTGCCCTTGCGGCCCGCCTCCAGCAGCGACTGGATGGCGTCGAGCCGCGGCTGCAGCCAATTCTCGAAAGCGGTGGCGTCGTCATTGGTGCGTGTCGGCGGCGCCGCGGCGAATTCGATGGCGGGCGTGCCGGCCGTCTGACAACCCGCCGCGCCGAGGAATACGGCCAGGATCAGCGCGGCGCGTAGCCGGCGCGGTGCACGACGGGAGTTCATGGGGCAACATGTCATGGCGCCAATCCTAGCGCCAAGTTGCTATCCGATCCTTGATCCTGCCCAGGACTGCTCCTGGTCGCGATGACCGAGCGGCGAGTCCGCCTTGTCCGCATCACGAGCGCAAGGCTACGCTGCTTTGTTTTTCGGAGTCCCGCCATGGCCGATCCCTCAATTCCCGCCGACATCGCCAAACTCAGCTTCGAGGATGCGCTCAAGGAGCTCGAGGACATCGTGCGCACGCTCGAACAGGGCAAAGGCAAGCTCGAGGACGCGATCAAGAGCTACGAGCGCGGCGCCGGCCTGAAGGCGCATTGCGAGAAGAAGCTGGCGGAGGCGCAGGCGCGCATCGAGAAGATCGCGCTGGGCGCCGATGGCAGCCCGAGGGCCGAAGCCGCGCGTTTCGACTGAGCCCTGACATGACGCCCCTTCTCACCGAGGCGCTGACCCACGATGCCGAGCGGATCGAGACCGCGCTCGCGATCCTGCTGCCGGAGATGCCGGGGCCGGAGCGTCGCGTGTTCGACGCCATGCGCTACGCGACGCTGGCCGGCGGCAAGCGCATGCGGCCGTTCCTGGTGCTCGAGAGCGCGCGGCTGTTCAAGGTCAATCCGGATTGCGCGCTGCGCGTCGCCGCGGCGATCGAGATGGTGCATTGCTACTCGCTGGTCCACGACGATCTGCCGGCGATGGACGACGACGATCTGCGCCGCGGTCGGCCGACGGTGCACAAGGCCTTCGACGAGGCGACCGCGATCCTCGCCGGTGACGGCCTGCTCACTCGCGCCTTCGAAGTGCTCGCCGATCCGCTGACCCATGGCGATGCCACGGTCCGCAGCGAACTCGTGCTCACGCTGGCGCGCGCGGCCGGTCCCGACGGCATGGTCGGCGGCCAGATGATCGATCTCGACGCCGAGCACCGCGCGATGGATATCGGCATGATCACGCGGCTGCAGCGCATGAAGACCGGCGCGTTGATTTTGTTCGCCTGCGAGGCCGGCGCGGTGATGGGCCACGCGCCGCCGCAGCTGCGCGAGGCGCTGCGCGGCTACGCGCAGGATCTTGGCCTCGCGTTCCAGATGACGGATGATCTCCTCGATGTGGAGGGAGCAGCCGGTGATCTCGGCAAGGCCGTCGGCAAGGACGCCGCGCGGGGCAAGGCGACGTTCGTTTCGCTGCTCGGTCAGACGCGCGCGCGCGCGCAGGCGCACATGCTCGCCGAGCAGGCGGCGACGCATCTCCACGCGTTCGGCGTCGAAGGCGCGCGCTTGCGCGATCTCGCGCGCTGGGTGGTCGAGCGTAAATCATGACACCGGAGAGGGGACCAGTTGAGCGATCCAGGTCATAATTCGGGTGCGACGCCGATGCTCGATCGCATCGCGTCGCCGGCGGACCTCAAGGGCCTGTCGGTCGATCAGCTCAAGCGCGTGGCCGCCGAACTGCGCCGCGAGATGATCGACGCGGTGAGTGGCACCGGCGGGCATCTCGGCGCCGGCCTCGGCGTGGTCGAGCTCACGGTCGCGCTGCATCACGTCTTCGACACGCCGCGCGATCGCCTGATCTGGGATGTCGGGCATCAGGCCTATCCCCACAAGATCCTCACCGGACGGCGCGACCGCATCCGCACGCTGCGCCAGGGCGGCGGGTTGTCCGGTTTCACGCGGCGCAGCGAGAGCGGCTACGACCCGTTCGGGGCCGCGCATTCCTCGACCTCGATCTCCGCGGCGCTCGGCATGGCGCTGGCGCGCGACGCGCAGGGGCGCGCCAACCAGGTCGTGGCGGTGATCGGCGACGGTGCGATGTCCGCGGGCATGGCTTATGAGGCGATGAACAACGCGGGCACGGCGAATACGCGCCTCGTCGTGATCCTCAACGACAACGAGATGTCGATCGCGCCGCCGGTGGGCGCGATCAGCGGCTACCTGACGCGGCTCGCGTCGTCGCGCCCCTATCAGACGCTGCGCGGCGTGGCGAAGCTGGTGGCGTCGCGTCTGCCGGGACCGCTCGAGGAAGCGATGCGGCGCACGGAGGAACTCGCGCGCGGCTTCGTGGGCGGCGGGACGCTGTTCGAGGAACTCGGCTTCTACTATGTCGGGCCGATCGACGGCCATGATCTGGATCAGCTGCTGCCGATCCTGCGCAACGTGCGCGACATGCCGATGAACAGGCCGGTGCTGATCCACGTCCTCACGCAGAAGGGCAAGGGCCATCCCTTCGCGACCGAGAACGTCGAGAAATATCACGCGGTCGGCAAGTTCGATGTCGTGACCGGGCAGCACGCCAAGGCAAAGCCGGCCGCGCCGACCTACACCAAGGTTTTCGCCGAATCCCTGATCGCGGCGGCGACGCGCGACCCGCGGATCGTCGCGATCACGGCGGCGATGCCGTCGGGCACGGGGCTCGATCTCTTCGCGCGGCGCTTTCCCAAGCGGTGCTTCGATGTCGGCATCGCCGAGCAGCACGCGGTCACCTTCGCGGCCGGGTTGGCGGCGGAGGGCATGCGGCCGTTCTGCGCCATCTACTCGACCTTCCTGCAGCGCGGCTTCGACCAGATCGTGCACGACGTGGCGCTCCAGCATTTGCCCGTCCGGTTCGCGATCGATCGCGCCGGGCTGGTCGGCGCGGACGGCGCCACGCATGCCGGGGCTTATGATCTCGCCTATCTCGGCTGCCTGCCCGATTTCGTGATCATGGCGCCGGCGGACGAGGCCGAGCTGTCGCGCATGGTGGCGACCGCCGCGCAGATCGACGACCGGCCCTCGGCTTTGCGCTATCCGCGCGGCGAGGGCATCGGTGTCGAGATTCCCGAATTCGGCGAGACCCTGGCGCTCGGCCGCGGACGGATGGTGCAGGAGGGCAGCGATGTGGCTCTGCTGTCGCTGGGCACGCGACTGCAGGCCTGCCTCGAGGCGGCGCAGGCGCTCGAAGCGCGCGGCGTGTCCGTTTCGGTGGCTGACGCGCGCTTCGCCAAGCCGCTCGATCGCGATCTGCTGCGCCGGTTGGTGAAGGGCCACGAAGTGCTGCTCACGGTCGAAGAGGGCGCGTCAGGCGGGTTCTCGACCCTGGTGATGCACGCGCTCATCGAAGACGGGATCTTCGATCGCGGCTTCAAGTTCCGCCCGCTGACCCTGCCGGACCGCTTCATCGATCACGACACGTCGGAGCGCCAATACGCCGAGGCCGGCCTCGACGCGACTGCGATCATCGCGACGGCCTGGACGGCGCTCGGTCGCGATCTGCGAGAAGCGGATCTGCGCGCGTGAGCCAAGTCTCTTGAACGTGACGCCACGAACAACGTGCGTCTGCTCTCACGGCCATCAGATCCGCCGCGAGGTCAGCGGGTCGAGGAGCGCGCGCAGGCCGTCGCCGAGCAGGTTGATCGCGAGCACGGTCAGCGCGAGGAAGAGACCGGGGAAAAAGATGATCCAGGACGCGACCTGGAAATAGTTGCGGCCCTCGGCGACGACATTGCCCAAAGTCGGGATCTCGGGTGGCGTGCCGGCGCCGAGAAAGCTGAGCAGCGACTCGATCAGGATCGCCGAGGAGGCGATGTAGGTCGCCTGCACGATCAGCGGCGCCAGCGC
>JANNTF010000324.1:0-14790 GCA_031403455.1 Alphaproteobacteria bacterium
GCGCGCCGGCTTCACGCGCGCCTCGGGCTGGGCGAATGCCTATCACATAGACGAAGAACTGGATGGCGCGTGGATCATGCCCGGCAGCGCCGAGAGCGAGGGGTCGATCAACTTCGCCGCGATCGTGCTGCCCAGATGGGAGGCGATGGGCTGGCGCGTCGAACGCGCGGCGGATTGGCCGTTCCGCTTCGCCGAGCTCGACGACGCGTTCACCATCGATCTCAGCGAATCCTCGGGCCTCGATTGGTTCGAGTTCGATCTCGGCGCGATCGTCGATGGCGAGCGGGTGAATCTGCTGCCCGCGCTCCTGCCGTTGCTCGGACGGCTCGGCGCCGAGGTCGCGCGTGTCGGCCTGGCCGCGGCGGTCACCGAATTCGCCAAGCAGGAAGCGAGGGCGGTGATCCGCCTCACCGATGGTCGGCATGCGAGTCTGCCGATCGCCCGGCTGCGGCCGTTTCTGGTCGCGATCATGGAGCTGTTCGCCGGCGAGGGCCTGACCAAGCAGGGTCGCGTGCGGTTGCCGCGGCTGCGCGCGGCCGAGCTGGCGGCGCTCGAGGCGACCACGCAGACGGCGACGCAGTTGCGTTGGCTCGGCGGCGAGCGGCTGCGCGAACTGGGCCGGCGCCTCGCCGATTTCTCCACCATCGCGCCGGTCGCACCGCCGCGCGGATTCGCGGGCGAACTGCGCGGCTATCAGCGCGACGGCCTCGCCTGGCTGCAATTCCTGCGCGGCTATGGGCTCAACGGCATCCTCGCCGACGACATGGGGCTGGGCAAGACCGTGCAGACGCTCGGTCATCTGCTGATCGAGAAGGACAGCGGCCGCGCCGACCGGCCTGCGCTCGTGGTCGCGCCGACCAGCCTGCTCCCGAATTGGCGGGCGGAGGCCGAGCGCTTCGCGCCCGATCTGCGCGTCGTCGTCTGGCACGGCGCGGATCGCGCCGCGGCGCAGCTGGGCGACTGCGATCTCGTGATCACCAGCTACGCGCTGCTCGCGCGCGACAATGCGCTGCTCGCGCGGCAGCCCTGGCATGTCGTGATCCTCGACGAGGCGCAGGCGATCAAGAATCCGCAGACGCGCGCGACCCAGGCCGTGCACATGCTGGACGCGCGCCATCGTCTCTGCCTCACGGGCACGCCGCTCGAGAATCATCTCGGCGAGCTGTGGTCGCTCATGAATTTCCTCAATCCCGGCCTGCTCGGCGATCGCACGCGGTTCGGGCGCGAGTTCCGCGCTCCCATCGAGAAGCGCGGCGACAGCGCGCGGCGCGATGCGCTGGTCCGCCGCGTGCGGCCGTTCCTGTTGCGCCGGACCAAGGATGCGGTGGAGCGCGATCTGCCGGCCAAGACGGAGATCGTCGAGCGGCTGGAGCTCGAGAGAAATCAGCGCGACGTCTATGAGAGCGTGCGTCTGGCCGCCTATGGCCGGGTGCGCGAGGAGATCGCGGCCAAGGGCCTGGCGCGCAGCCACATCGTCGTGCTCGACGCGCTGCTCAAGCTGCGCCAGGTCTGCTGCGACCCGCGGCTGCTCAAGCTCGAGCGCGGTGCCAAGGGCGCCGGCTCCGCCAAACTCGCCCGGCTCATGGAGATGCTGCCCGAGCTGCTCGCCGAGGGGCGCCGCGTGCTCGTCTTCTCGCAGTTCACCAGCATGCTCGCCTTGATCGAGGCCGAGCTGACAACGGCCGGCATCGACTACGTGCAGCTCACCGGCGAGACCGCGGATCGCGCGGCGCCGGTGCGCCGCTTCCAGTCCGGCGAGGGGCCGGTCTTCCTGATCCGCCTCAAGGCGGGCGGCGTGGGTCTCAACCTCACGGCCGCCGACACCGTCATCCTCTATGATCCGTGGTGGAACCCGGCCGTGGAGGCGCAGGCGATCGATCGCGCGCATCGCATCGGCCAGGACAAGCCGGTCTTCGCCTATCGTCTGCTCGCGATCGGCACCGTGGAGGAGAAGATGCTGGAGCTGCAATCGCGCAAGCGCGCCCTCGCCGACGCGCTGCTCTCGGGTTCCGCGACCGCCACCAGCCAGATCACCGAAGCCGATCTCGACGCGCTATTCGCGCCGCCGGGATGAGCTGCGAAAAAAGCGATTCCCGATCAAGCGCGGGGTTTGACTTCGTAGCCGTATTCGGCGGCGGAATGCGTGAGCCAGCCGAAGAAGGTCTCGGCTAGGGACGACGGCACGAGCAACTCGTAGCTCGGTGTCTCGTCGAGCTGGCGCAGCATGCAGCCGATATGCGCGATCTGTGTCACGGCCGCATGGCCGGGCATGAAGGCGCGCGGATGGAGATCGAGCCGGCAGCCTTTCGCCATCACGGCGCGTGAATTCGCGCCGCTGAGGTGGAGGACGGTCTTGCCATGAGTCTGATCGACGATCGACGCGGCGTCGCCGGTCGCCGCCTTGATCGCGCGCGCCATCGCGCCTTCGGCATGGCCAGGCGCGCCGAGCATCCACATGCCGGGCTGGATCCAGATCGCCGCCATCGTGGCGTTCGTCGTGGCGCGTTGCGGCGGCGGCAGGTCGAGCGCGAAGGCGCCGCGAAGCGCGGCCTGCATGTCCACGTCGCGGCCCCTGCGCGCCTGGACCTGCACGAGCGAGAGGCGGCGCTCCAGGATCGTGACGGGCGTGGCGCCGGCCGCGCCGAAGCGACCGGGCTTGGCGACTTGCTGCAGGGCGGAGCGCGGTTCAGGACCGGACACGGACATTCTCGTGATCCACGTGATGCGGGTGCGTCACTTCGACTTCGACCAGTTCCTTGCGCAGCGGGAAGGCAGCGTAGAGGCGCTTGCCCATCCAATGCTCGGCGCGCGAGAGCATCGCCTGCGCGATCCAGCCGCCGAGCTCGACGGATTGGTTCGAGCTGGTGACCCAGCCGAGGCTTTGGCTCGAGCCCGGCGCCTCGATCAGTTGGCCACCCGCGCGCGCCGGCGTGTTCGGATCCACGGGGCGCAAGCCGACGAGGCGCGGACGATCGGGATCGGCGAGGCCCGGACGATCCGCCAGCACGCGACCGATGAAATCGCCCCGCTTCTTGACCATGCGCTCGAGACCGAGATCGCGCGCGGTGGTGTGGCCGCCGAGTTCGGGGCCGGCGACATGGCCCTTCTCGATGCGCAGCAGGCCGAGCGCTTCGAGCCCGTAGGGCGTGATGCCGAATTCCTTGCCCGCCGCGAGAACGGCCTCCCAGACCGGCTCGGCATAGCCGGCAGGCGTCGCGATCTCATACGCAAGCTCGCCCGAGAAGCTGATGCGGAACACCCGCACCGGACAATCCGCGACCGTCGCATCGCCGACGCCCATGAACGGAAAGGCCGCGTTGCCGAGATCGAGACCGTGGACGATCTTCTCCAGTGTCGCGCGCGATCGCGGCCCCGCGATCGACATGCCCGCCCAGTGATCGGAGATCGTGCAGAACTGCACATCGAGTTCGGGCCATACGGTCTGCGCGTAGAACTCCATGTGCTCGAGCACGCGCGCGGCGTTGCCGGTCGTGGTCGTCATGAAGAAGCGATCCTCGGCGAGGCGCGACGTCGTGCCGTCGTCGAACACGATGCCGTCCTCGCGCAGCATCAGCCCGTACCGCGCCTTGCCGACCGCGAGCGTCGAGAATGTGTTGGTGTAGAGCCGGTCGAGGAAGATCGCGGCGTCCTTGCCCTGGACGTCGATCTTGCCGAGCGTCGAGACGTCGCAGATGCCGACGGCCTGACGCACCGCCTTGGCCTCGCGCAGGATCGGCGCCCAGACGTCGCCCTTCTCGCCGGGCTGCGCGTAGAAGGCCGCGCGCATCCAAAGCCCCGCCTCCATCATCGTGGCGCCGTTGCGCAGATGCCAGCCATGCAGCGCCGTGCGGCGGATCGGATTGAAATCGGCGCCCACGGCATGACCGACGATCGCACCGTAGGTGACGGGGGTGACGAACGGGCGATAGGTCGGGACGCCGACCGCGGCGATGCTCTCGCCGCGCGCCTCTGCCAGCAATGCAGCGCCGACGATGCCGCCGGTCTTGCCCTGATCGGTCGCCATCGAGTGGGTCGTGTAGCGCTTGGCGTGTTCGATATGGCTGTAGCCTTCGCGATGCGCGAGCCGGATATCGTCGCCGGTGACGTCGTTCTGGAAATCGACGAAGGATTTGCCCGCGGCCTTCACCTCCCAGAACGCTTCGATCGGCGTGCGCGCGCTGGTCTCGGCGTCGGGCAGGGCGAAGCCGACGGCTGCGGCGAATCCAGCCGCCGCGGCGGCAGTCGCGCCGGCGGCGGCACCCTCGCGCGCCGCGTTGGCGATGCCGAAGACGCCGCGCGCGGCGCCGGCCGAGCGCTCGCGCTGCTTGGCGGCGCCGGGCACGAAGCTGGCGATCGCCTCGCTCCATTCCATCTTCGCCTGCGACTGGCTGGCGAGATGGATCGCGGGGTTGTGCCCGCCCGACATGCAGACCAGGTCGGCGGCGAACACGTCGGGTGCGGAGCCGTTGCGCTTGGTCACGCTCACGCGCTCGACGGACTTGCCGCCGCTCACGCCGGCGACGACGCTGCCGTTCAGCACGTTGAGCCCGCGCAACCTCGCGGTCTCCGCGCGCGCCGAGGCCGAGCGCACATCCACCACCGCCGCCACGTCGATGCCGGCATCGAGGAAGGCGAAGGCCGTGTCGTAGGCCTCGTCGTTGTTGGTGAACAGCACCGCGCGCCGACCCGGCGCGGCCGCATAGCGTCTGACATAGCTCAATGCGGCACTGGCCAGCATCACGCCGGGCGTGTCGTTCTCCGGGAATGCGATCAGGCGTTCATAGGCGCCGGTCGCGAGCACGACTTCCTTGGCGCGGATCGTCCAATAGCGCTGGCGCGCGACATGCGCCGGTGGCGCCGGCAGATGATCGGCGACGCGCTCGATGGCGCCGAGCACGTTGTGATCGTAGTAGCCGAACACCGTCGTGCGCGGCATGACCGTCACTTCGGGCATCGCGCCGAGGGAAGTGAGCATCGAGCTGCGCCATGCCTCGTGGCGCGGATCGAGCAGCAGGCCGCCGCCGAGCTCGAAATCCTGCTCGCACAGGATCACGCGTGCGCCGGACTCGCCGGCCGCGCGCGCGGCCGCCAGGCCGGCGGCGCCGGATCCCTCCACGAGCACGTCTCAATGCGCGTGCATGGCGTCGTAGTGGTCGGGATCGGGCTCGCGCGAAGCCTCGCCGAGGCCCGCGGCCCGGCGGATCATCGGCTCGTAGAGCTTCTCCCAGAACGAGGCCGGCCACATGAAGGTCTTGTAGTAGAAGCCCGCCGGCATGAAGCGCGCGAACTTGGCGTTGATCGACAGCACGTCGAAATCCAGCGAGGGCCAGCGATTCTGGCTCTGCGCGGTGAGTCCATCGAACAGCTCGATGGCGGGCATCGGCATGTTCGCTTCGCGGCGCGCACCGTCGCGCAGGCCGACCAACGCATTGGGCTCCTCCGCCCCGGCGGTCAGGATCCCGCGCGGTCGGTGATACTTGAAGCTGCGGCCGACGAGCCGCACGCCACTCGCGATCAGCGCTGAAGCCAGCGTGTCGCCGGCATGGCCGCTGTAGCTGCGTCCGTCGAACTGGAATTGCAGGCGCTTGGCGCGATCGATGCGGCCACCGGAAGCAAGACGGTGGCTCATGTTGAGGGCGCCTCGAGCTTGTCGGTTGCCTTGCCGGTGGCGTGGATCTCGTGAGTCATCGTGTGGCGTACGACTTTGATGTGCTGGCGGCAGCCGGCCACATGGTGCCACCACTCGACATGCCAGCCGCGCGGGTTGTCGCGCGTGTAGATGAAGTCGTTGAAGGCATCGATTCCGGCCTCGGACGCCGGACGCTGGACGGTGGCGTCGCCGCGATAGCTGAACTCGGCATCGTCGCGGATCCCGCACCACGGGCATTTGATCTGATGCATCGCGGCTCTCCGCCTATTGCAGCCACGGGAACGCGCCGGCGCCGCGTTCGTCGATCATGCGGCCATCGCGGAAACGCTCGATCGTGAAGTACTTGTTGCGCTCGTGCGGCGCGTCATGCGCGATCGTATAGGCATGGCACCAGCCGGCGGCGGGCGTCGCCTTGAACCCGCCATAGCACCAGCCGCCATCGAGGTAGAGCCCCTCGATCGGCGTCTTGCAGATGAAGGGCGAGCTATCCATCGTCATGTCCATCACGCCGCCCCATTGCCGCAGCACGCGCACGCGCGACAGCGCCGGCATCATCGACAGGCCGGCGGCCCAGACATGTTCGATCGTCGGCAGATTGCCGCGCTGGGCGTAGGAGTTGTAGCCGTCGAGATTGCCTCCGAAGACGAGGCCGCCCTTGTCGGATTGGCTGATGTAGAAATGTCCGGCGCCGAAGGTGACGACGCCGTCGATGAACGGCTTGATGCTTTCACTCACGAAAGCCTGCAGGACATGGCTCTCGATCGGCAGGCGCAAGCCGGCCATCGTCGCCAGCCGGGACGAATTGCCGGCGACGGCGAGCCCGATCTTCGTGGCGCCGATGACGCCGCGAGTCGTCTCGACGCCGACGACGCGATCGCCGTCGCGCCGGATGCCCGTGACTTCGCAATGCTCGATGATGTCGACGCCGCGCTGATCGGCGGCGCGCGCGAAGCCCCAGGCGACCGCGTCATGACGCGCCGTGCCGCCGCGGCGCTGCATCAGGCCGCCCAGGATCGGGAAGCGCGCATTGTCGAGATCGAGCAGGGGCACCATCGTGCGGAGCTGGTCGCGATCGAGCAGCTCGGCGTCGATTCCGCTCAGCATCATCGAATTGCCGCGGCGCGCGAAGCTTTGCCGCTGCGCATCGGAGTGGAACAGATTGATGACGCCGCGCTGGCTCATCATGACGTTGAAGTTGAGATCCTGCTCGAGGCCTTCCCACAGCTTCAGCGACCATTCGTAGAAGTGATGGTTCTGCGGGAACATGTAGTTCGAGCGCACGATCGTCGTGTTGCGCCCGGTGTTGCCGAGTCCGATCGGCCCCTTCTCGATCACCGCGACATTGGTGATGCCGTGCTCCTTGGCGAGGTAGTAGGCGGCCGCCAGACCGTGACCGCCACCGCCGACGATGACGACGTCGTAGGATTGCTTCGGCGTCGCCTTGCGCCACGCCGGCGACCATCCACGGTGCCCGCTGAGGCCCTGGAGGAGAAGCTTGAAGCCCGAATACCGCATGGGAGGATGACGCTGCCGTGAGAACCGCTGGATCGGTTCGAGCTTAGCCTGTGTGATCGTGGCGCGTCACGCTCGGTCGTAATCGCTCGGTCGCCCGTGCCGCGAGGCGACACGCGCGCAGAAGCTGGCGCGGCGCGCCCATGGTTGTATTCACAGAATATCCAAAACCGCTATACTCTGCGTCGGGCAAGGCGGGGACGGAAATGGCGAGCGTAGTCGTCGTTGGAGCGGGTGCGGTGGGGGTCGCTACGGCCCTGTACCTCCAGCGCGAGGGTTGGGCGGTGACGGTTGTCGATCGTGAGCCGCCCGGCAAATCGGGCGCGTCGTTCGGCAATGCCGGTCTGATCGCGACACATATCGTCGAGCCGCTCGCCGTGCGCAGCATCCTGCCGAAGCTGCCGCGCATGCTGCTCGACCAGACGGCGCCCCTCGCGATTCGGTGGTGGTATCTTCCGACGCTCATGCCCTGGCTGATCCAGCTGGTGCGCGCCACGGCGCCGGCCGAGGTCGAGCGCATCTCGGCTGCCTTGGCCTCGCAGCTCGTCCACGCCGACGAAGCCTATCGGGTGCTGATCGCCGACGCCGAGGCCGAGGCCTTGATCCGCCGCAAGGGCGTCATAGTGGTCTACCCTGACCAGGCCTATCTCGACGCCAACGCCGCGTATCAGCTCGATCTGCGCCGGCGCAACGGCATCCCGTTCGAGATCATC
Source organism: Alphaproteobacteria bacterium (assembly GCA_031403455.1). Taxonomy (GTDB): domain Bacteria; phylum Pseudomonadota; class Alphaproteobacteria; order CACIAM-22H2; family CACIAM-22H2; genus CAIOSQ01. The sequence continues at coordinate 7,876 of JANNTF010000324.1, forward strand.
GGCGACAACGCGCTGCGCGCCATGCTGCCGGCGCTGTCGCGCGACTATCGTCTCGGCGTGCTGTTCAACGCGGCGAGCCACACGGTGGATCCGTTTCTGTTGGTGTCCGCTCTGGCGCGGCGCTTCGAAGCCAAAGGCGGCGCATTCCACCGCGCACATGCGACGGGATTCACGACTCGCGACAACAAGGTCGTGTCCGTGCGCACCGAGAGCGGCGATGTGCCCTGTGATCTGGTGGTGGTCGCCGCGGGAATCTGGTCACGGCCGCTCGCGCGGCAACTCGGCTCCAAAGTGCCGCTCGACACCGAGCGGGGTTACCACGTCATGCTCGAGGATCCGCGCATTGCGCTCGATCTTCCGGCGATCGTCGGGGATGTCAGATTCTCGATCACGCCGATGGCGTCGGGCATCCGGCTCGCGGGGACGATCGAGTTCGCGGGACTTGCGGCGCCACCCAATCCGCGGCGTCACGAGGCGCTCCTCGGACATGCGACCCGAGTCTTTCCGGGGCTTCGCACGGTCAAGCAGACGAGATGGATGGGCTTCCGGCCGTCGCTGCCGGATTCGATGCCGGTGATCGGCCCCTCGCCGCATTTTGCCAATGCCTATTTCGGCTTCGGGCATGGTCACCTCGGTCTGACCTCCGCGGCCATCACCGGGCGCGCGATCGTCGACATGGCAGCCGGACGACGGCCGCCCTTCGATCCGACACCATTCCGCGTCGATCGCTTCTGACCCGCGGGATGGGACGATGCCGACCCCGTCGTCTCGAATTCGCCGACTGATCCTTCGCAGCAAGAGAGCATCATGCGCCTCGTGACCCGGATAGCCGCCGATATCGGCGGGACGTTCACCGACATCGCCGTGGTTCTGCCCGATGGTCGCGTGGCGACGCGCAAGCTGCCCTCGACGCCGCCGAATTTCGCCGACGCTGTCGTGGTTGGTGTCACGAGCTTGCTCGACGAACTCGGCTCGCCGCTCGGCGCGATCGAGCAGGTGCTGCACGGGTGTACCGTGGCGACCAACGCGATCCTCGAGCACAAGGGCGCGCGCACGGCGTTGCTGACCACCCGCGGCTTCCGCGACGTGCTCGAATTGCAGCGCGTGCGCGTGCCGGCGCTCTACGATCCGCTGTTCGAGAAGCCGAAGGCGCTGGTCCCGCGGCGCTGGCGCTTCGAAGTGACGGAGCGGCTCGACGCATCCGGGCAGGTCGTCACGCCGATCTCGCGCGCCGACATCCAGGCCGCGGTCGATGCCATCGCGCAGGACGATATCGAGGCGATCGCCGTCTGCTTCCTGCATTCCTATGCCAACCCCGAGCATGAGCGCATCGCCGGCGAGATGATCCGTGCGGCCTTGCCGGATCGCTTTCTGTCGCTGTCGATCGACATCCTGCCGCAGAAGCGCGAGTACGAGCGCACGAGCACGACGGTCATCAACGCCTATGTCGGCCCCCCGGTGTCGCGCTACATGCGCGCGATGATCGACGATCTGAGCCGCGCCGGCGTCGGTGGCAGGCTGATGGTGATGCAGTCGAGCGGCGGCGTCATCGAGGCGCAGTCCATCGTGCACAAGCCGGCGCAGATCGTCGAATGCGGGCCCGCCGCGGGCGTGGTCGGGGCGCTCGAGATCGGTGGGGCCAGCGGCTATCGCAACATCATCACGCTCGACATGGGCGGGACCACCGCCAAGGCGTCGTTGATCGAGAACGGCCGGCTGAGCCTGGCCGCCGAATACGAAGTCGGTGGTGGCATGTCGTCGCGCAGCGCTTTGGCGGGCGGCGGCGGTTATGCACTCAAGCTGCCGGTGATCGACATCTCCGAAGTCGGTGCGGGCGGCGGCAGCATCGTCTGGCTCGACAAGGCCGGCGCGCTCAAGGTCGGCCCACGGAGCGCCGGCGCCGTGCCGGGCCCGGCCTGTTACGGCGCCGGCAACGAGCAGCCGACCGTGACCGATGCCAATGTCGTCCTCGGCTATCTCAATCCGACGGCGCTTGCCGGCGGCACCGTGCCGATCGACGCCAGCCTGTCGCGTCGAGCGATCGAGACCAGAATCGCGCAGCCGCTCGGGCGCACGCTGCTCGAGACGGCCTACGGCATCCATCATGTCGCCAACACCAACATGATGCGGGCCGTGAAGGCCGTGACGACCTATCGCGGCCGCGATCCGCGCGATTTCGTGATGTTCGCCTTCGGTGGCAATGGCGGCATTCACGCCGTCGATCTCGCGCGCGCGCTGCAGGTGCGCGAGGTGATCGTGCCGATCGCTGCCGGCGTGTTCAGCGCCGTCGGCCTGCTCTTCGCGAAGCTCGAGGTCAACGAGACCGCGTCGTTCCTGCAGCTCGCCTCGGAAGCGACGATCGACAGCGCCCGCCGCGGCTTCGACGCGCTGCGCCGCAAGATCGTCGCGCTGCTCGGCGTGGCGGAAGCGGAGATCCGCTTCGAGCCGCAGGCGGACGCGCGGTTCAAGGGCCAGGGCTTCGAACTCACCGTATCGTTCGAGCCGAGCATTCTGGCGGCGCCGCCCACGGACATCTTCACGCGCCTGGCGGCGACGTTCACCGCCGAGCACGTCGCGCGCTACGGCCACGCCTTCAACGATGCCTTCGCCGTCGAGATCGTCAATCTACGCCTCGTCGGCACCGTGCTGGCGGATCGCGGGCCGGCGATTTCGGCGAGTTCCGCGGTCAGCCGCGCCGCTGCGTCGCGCCGGATGGTGCATTTCGGCGCCGAGCACGGTTCGGTCGAAACGCCGGTGATCGACCGCGCGGCGCTCGACCGCATACCGCGCCAGGGGCCGTTGATCATCGAGGAATACGAAGGCACGTCGGTCGTGCCGCCGGATTGCACCGCGCGACTCGACGCTGTGGGCAACATCATCATCGCGCTGCCGTGACGGCAACGTGGTCGGAGGATCCAGACGATGAGCAATGAGATCGACCCGTTCCAGCTGGAAGTCATTCGTCACTGTTTCGATGCGATCGCCGAGGACATGTCGTTGACGCTGATGCGCACGGCGCATTCCGGAATCGTGCGCGACTCCCTCGATTTCTCGACCTCGATCTGCGACGCCAAGGGCCAGCCTCTGGCGCAGGGGATCTGCACGCCGATGCAGCTCGGCAGCTTCTACGATGCGATGGTCCGGCTGATCCGCGACTATGACGGCCGCATCCATCCCGGGGACGTCTTCATCGGCAACGATCCCTACGAGGCGGCCGGACAGCATCTGCCGGACATCACGATCACCATGCCGATCTTCGACGCCGGTCGCGTCGTCGCCTGGTCGACCACGATCGCGCATCATTCCGATGTCGGCGGCATCGTCGCGGGGTCCAACGCGATCGGCGCCGAGGAGATCTTCCAGGAAGGCCTGCGGCTTCCGATCGTGAAATTCGTCGATGCCGGCAAGCGCAACGAGGCGCTGTGGGACGTGATCGCCATCAACGTGCGCACGCCGGACAAGGTGCTCGGCGATCTGCAGGCGCAGATGGCGGCGTGCACGAGCGGCGAGCGCGAAATGAAGGAGCTGTTCAAGCGCTACGGCACCGACAACGTGCTGCGCTACGCCGAGCATCTGCACGACTACACCGAGCGGCTCACGCGTGCGGAGCTGCGCGAAATTCCGGAGGGGGTCTATCGTTTCACCGATCATATCGACGGCCTCGGTCCCGATCCCGTCCCCATCATCCTGCAGGCGACGGTCACGATCCGCGACGGCAGCGCGATCGTCGACTGGGAAGGCACCTCGCCACAAGTGAAGGGTGGCATCAACCCGAGCTTTCCGTTCACCAAGGCCTGCGCCTACACCGCGTTTCGCTCGATCCTGAAATCGGATCTGCCGACCTGCCACGGCTTCACCCGCGCGATCGAGGTGCGCGCACCCGTCGGCTGCCTGGTCAATCCGGTCTTCCCCGCGCCGTGCGGCGCGCGTGGCATCACCGGCTATCGCATGATCGATTGCCTGATCGGGGCGCTGGCGCCGGCGGTGCCGGATCGCGTCACGGCGGACACCAGCGGCGGATCGACGCTGCCGACGATCGCGAGCTATCGCGATGGCAAGGCCTCCATCTTCTGCGAGACCTTCATGGGGACATGGGGCGGGACCTCCAGTCATGATGGACAGAGCGCGGTGCCCCATATGGGCGCCAACCAATCGAACGTGCCGGTCGAGATGATCGAGGCGGATTATCCGATCCGCATCGATCGCTACGGGCTCGTGCCCGATACCGGCGGGCCGGGGCGCTATCGTGGAGGCCTGTCGTTGGTCCGCGACTATCGAATTCTCTCCGAGGAAGCGACGCTCAACATCCGGTCGGACAAGCGCGCCTATCCCCCACACGGTTTGTTCGGTGGCGGCACCGGGGCGCCGTCGCTCAACCTGATCAATCCAGAGAGCGAAAACAAATTGCTGCCGGTGCTGATGATCGAGATCGAGCGCCTGAAGCGCGGCGACGTCTATCGCCACATCATGGCCGGCGGCGGCGGTTACGGCGATCCGCTCGATCGTGATCCTCTCGAGGTGCTCGAGGATGTCGTCGAGGAGAAAGTCACGATCGCGCACGCTGCGAAGGCCTATGGCGTGGTGGTCCTTCCCGGGCGACCGCCGACCATCGACGATCGGGCTACGGCCGATTTGCGGGCCCAGCTACGCGTTCGGTCGTGACCGAAAGGGGAAGCCGATACGTATCCGGCTGCCCCGCAAGTCGATCCGACATGGAATCGAAGATCGAGGGCGTGATGGAGACATTCCGGAAAATCCTGGCGGCGATCGGCCTCGTGGAATTGTGGGTCGCCATGGCGGCCTTCGTCTTCGTCCTTGCGCTGACGATGGTGCAAGTGGGCTATCGCTACTTCTTTTCCGGATCGATCTGGTGGGCACAGGAGATTGCTCAGCTCGCCATGCTGATCGCCTACTTTCTCGGCATCGCCTATGTCTACAAGGCGAAGCAGGACATCATCGTCGGCTTCCTGCTGAATCGACTGCCCCGGCACTTGCAAATCGGGTTGGCTATTTTCTCGCAGATCGTGATCGCACTCTTTTGCGTCGTGCTTGTACTGACCGGGCTGGGCCTTGCGCCCGCTCAGCTGGTGTTCTTCACTTACATCCTGAACATCCCGCGATTCTATTCGACCCTTCCACTGATCATCGCTTCGGCATCAATGACAGTGACGGCCGTCTATTACGCCATGGCCGCCTGGCAGTCGCGTCACGCGACCGCCGAGGCGGCTGAAGAAGTCGAACGGAAAAATCTCATCGCTGTCGGACCGGAGGTCATCATCTGATCATGGGGACGCTCGCGATGATCATCATCATGCTGGCGCTGATGACGCTTGGCACTCCCGTCAGCATCGCCGTCGGCGTGGCAGCCTTGGTTGGTGTGCTCGTTACCGACACGCCGCTCGATGTCCTGCCGCGCATGATGATCGAGAATGTCGATAGCTTCGCGCTGCTCGCGGTGCCGTTCTTCGTGGTCGCCGGGAATCTGATGAATGTCAGCGGCATCACCGAGCGCATCTTCAACTTCGCGCGCGACATCTTTGGCTGGATGCGCGGTGGCCTGGCGCAAGTCACGATCGGCGCGGAGATGATCTTTTCCGGCATGTCGGGGGCGGCGCTCGCCGATCTCGCCGGACTCGGTGTCGTCGTCATCAAGGCGATGCGCGACCAGCGCTATCCGGTTCCCTTCGCTGCAGCGGTGATGCTCGCCGCCTGCGTGCTGGGTCCGATCATTCCACCCAGCATCGTCTTCGTCATCTACGGCCTCGCGACGGACACTTCGGTGGGCCGCCTGTTTCTTGCGGGCATCGTTCCGGGCGTTCTGCTCGGCGCCCTGCTCATGATCCACATCTCGATCTACATGCGGATCAAGAAGCCGGATTGGGGCAGGCCCGAACCCTTTGTCGCGCGCAACGCCTGGAATTCCTTTCGGGGCGGAGCCTTCGCGCTTCTATCGCCCTTCGTGGTCATCGGAGCGATCCTCGCGGGCGTTGCAACCCCGTCCGAGATTGGCGCGATCGCTGTAGCCTATGCTCTGGTCGCCGGTGCCGTCTATGGAGGATTGAGCGTTCGAGGACTGATCGACTGCATGAAAGAATCAGTCATCGTCACGGCAGTCATCATGTACTTGATCGCGGTATCCTCGGTGATGGGCTGGATCGTTACCACGGAGCGGATCGCGCACGATGCGGCTCAATTCATCGCAGTTCACATCCAGAGCCCAATTCTCGGGCTACTGGTCATCAATGTGCTTCTGCTGGTGGTCGGTACATTTCTGGAAACCGTGCCGGCATTGCTGATCTTGTCGCCAATTCTGCTGCCGGTCGTCAAAGGCCTTGGTGTCGACCCTGTTCATTTTGGAGTCATCATCTCGTACAACCTCATTCTTGGTATAATCCATCCGCCATTGGGGATCGGGCTGTTCGTCGCCGCGCGCGTCGCGCGAATCACGCCGGAACAGGTGTTGAGCGCGACCTGGCCTTTCTTTATTCCACTGTTCGGCGGGCTCTTGATCATCTCCGCGGTGCCGGAACTCAGTCTTTGGCTGCCGAACACCGTCTATGCCTGGCTGGGCTTGAGATGAGATAGGGCTGGCGGATCTGCGCGCAACCGCGATGGATCCGATCCGGCACTCGCCGCGGCGCGTGCCGGACCGGTGGTGATTGTCGCAATCGGCGTCACTGGATGGCTTGCACCTCGGCGATGAGACCCTTCGGCAGTACGCCATCGGTCTCAAATTTGGCATGCAGGGCCTTGGCCGCATCCAGCCACGGCTTGATGGGCGGCTGGATGATCGATAACCCGTGCTCGAGCCGCGCCTTGTATTCCATCGTGTCGCGCTCATCGCGGCTGATCTCGAGATATTTCTCGCCGGAGTCGATGGTCGCCTTGTTCAGCATCTCCTGCTGCGCCGGGCTG
>JANNTF010000325.1:0-2269 GCA_031403455.1 Alphaproteobacteria bacterium
CCTTCGAGCAGCAGCGCTACGAGGCGGAGTTCCGTTTCGGTCTGGTCCGTTTTCGCGAGAATGCCGAGGCGGTCGCGCTGTATCGCAGCGAGGCCGACGAGCGTCGCGGCTTCCTCACGGGGTTCGGCGACGTCGTGCGCAACTGGCGTGCGCTGATGACCGTCCAGAAGAACGTCTTCGCGGTGGTGCGGTTCTACAGCCTCGCGTCCAGCATCTTCCCCATTGTCGTGGTGGCGCCACGCTATTTCGCGGGAACCATCCCGCTCGGCGGCATCACGCAGACCGCCGGCGCCTTCGGCGAGGTGCAGTCCGCGCTCAGTTTCTTCGTCGATTCCTACGAGGAGATCGCGCGGTGGCGCGCGGTCGTCGATCGTCTGACGAGTTTCGAGGCGGCGATCCTGGTGGCGGAACGCGCGTCAACCGACAATCCCGGCGTGGCGCTGGGCACGCATCAAGCGACGGATCTCGCGGTTGCCGGCGTCGCGCTGAAACTGCCGACGGGACGCGTGCTCGTCGATCCAATCGATCTGCGCATCGCGCAGGGAGAGCGGATCCTCGTCACCGGCGCGTCCGGTTCGGGAAAGTCGACGCTGTTTCGCGCCCTCGCCGGGATCTGGCCCTTCGGCGCCGGACGGGTCCGCGCACCGGCCCACGCGCGCATCCTCTTCCTGCCGCAGCGCCCCTATCTGCCGATCGGCACGCTTGCCGACGTGCTGCGCTATCCCAGCCGCGGCGAAATGGTCAGCGACGAGACGCTGCGCCGCGCGCTCACCGATGTCGGGCTCGGCCATCTCTCCGCCGCGCTCGATGAACGCGCGCATTGGGCGCAGCGCCTGTCGGGCGGCGAGCAGCAACGCATCGCGATCGCGCGTGCGCTCGTGCTGCGGCCCGACTGGCTCTTCCTCGACGAAGCGACCGCGGCGATCGACGAAACCGCGGAGGCCCGACTCTACAAGCTTCTCGCCGAGCGCCTGGTGGGCGCCACGATCATCTCCATCGGCCACCGCGCCAGCCTGCGCCAGTTCCACGACCGCGAACTCTTCCTCGACCGCGATCCGGCGGCGGACGAGCCCGGCCATTTCATCGACCGCGTGATCCCCGCGAGCTCGGCCTGATCCGACGATCAGCGCCGCGTCTCAGAGCTGGCCCGTGAAGGCGAGATTCTGGATCTCCGCGCGACCGGCTTCCGGCGACACGAGCTCGGGGTAGACACGATAGATCAACGCACCGAGGGTCACTGTCATCTTCACGTGCCGTTCCTCGCCGGCGGCGGCAGTGAATGTGAGTTTGCGTTCGACCTCGGTGGAGAGCGTGACTTCCTTGTTGCCAGAATCGGCATCGCGAAAGAAGAAACCGCCCGGCACCGAGTCGCCGACCTTGACGCCGTTCAGCAGCACCGAAGGCTGGATGCCGGACCCGATCGGGCTGCCATCGCGGAAGAACCAGATGCGTGACTTTCCAGCAGGGATCGGTGGAATGCGCCCGGCAATCTCGGCGTATTTCGGCCCACTGGCGCATCCCACCAGCAAGCCAACGCTGCCGAGCGACAGTGACATCACGGCGAATCCAAGTGAGCGGCGGCGCAGGCAAACGATCATCGTCATGGCTCCAGGTTGAGGGGGACTCGAGATTTGAGTGGTGAGAAGCGACGCTCCACGGGGAGGTAGAATCCAATCCAACGATCTCCCGACACGACGACCCAGGCCTCATGGATGCTGGCGCCCTCGACCGTGAGAGTGATGTCGAGTGGTCTCAGGACGTCTCCTTCGGCAATGCGTCCGGCGCCTTCCAAGCGTGTCCGCGAGGGCAGCGTGCGCGCATATCCGGCCGAGGATTCGCCGACCGTCAGCGCCGTGACGACACGCAGCGGGGCGACGATCGACGATTTCTCGAGCACCGTGGGAGTCGTGACGAGTTCGGGCGCGCACGCGGCGCTGAACAACACCAACGCTGCAAAAGGCAAAGCGCTCGAACCCGGTACCCTCATGGAGTCGACGATAGCGCCGGGGTGCGGTACCCCTCAACAATTGACTGCCAAGTTTTGAAATCAAGCATGTTTGCCTGTGGGCAAGAGACGATTTTCCACGTTCGGACTCCATTCGGCTATGGCCCGGCGCCGCTTGCTTGGCAAACTCGGCGCATCCGAATCCTTTTCCCGAGTCATGGAGAATGCAGCGTGAAGGCAATCTTGTCTGTGCTTGTCGCAATCGTCCTAACGGGCTGTGTATCCATGGACGGTCCCCTGCCCAAGAACCATTCGGGGCCGACC
>JANNTF010000326.1:0-6876 GCA_031403455.1 Alphaproteobacteria bacterium
CCCGAAGCGCCCGCGCTCGAGATCGAGGCGCTGGTGCCCAATCGCGACGCCGGCTTCATCGCCATCGGCCAGATCGCCCAGATCAAGCTCGAGGCGTTTCCCTTCACGATCTACGGCACGATCGAAGGCCGCGTGCGCGACATCGCCCGCGACGCGATCGAGGACGCGCGTCTGGGTCCGAGCTATCCCGTCCGTATCGAATTGCTGCAGTCGCAGCTGCGGGTCGCCACGCGGCGGTTCGCGCTAAGCGTCGGCATGCGCGTCACCGCCGACATCGTCACCGAGCGTCGCAACGTCGCCGCGGTGTTGCTCTCGCCCCTGGTGCGGCTGCACAGCGAAGCCTTGCGCGAACGCTGAATCTTCGCGGCGCGATGTCGAGACCCTTGAAATCATCGCCGCGGACCGATTTGCTGGTGGCTGCATCGGGCGGAAGCCCGGGCGCCACCCCGTCCCGAGGAACGTCATGACACGCGCTCTGCCCGTCGCCGACTGCCTGCCCATCGATCATGCCCAAGCCCTGCTCATCGGGCGCGCCTGGAAGCCGGGCGCCAATGGCGGACCTTGCGTCGTCGCGGTGCGCGCAGATTCGCTGGTGGACCTCACGCCGCTCTATCCGACGACGAGCATGCTGCTCGACGGGCTCGACCTCGCGCGGCTCAAGGGCCAGATCGCCGGCGCCTCGCATTTCGCCTCGCTCGCCGCGACGATCGCGAATTCCGGCGAGGCTACGCGCGATCCCGGCAAGCCCTGGCTCCTGGCGCCGACCGATCTCCAGGCCCTGAAGGCGGCAGGCGTCACCTTTGCGCAGAGCATGGTCGAGCGCGTGATCGAGGAACAGGCGCGCGGCGATGCGACGGCCGCCGACACCATCCGCCACGAAATGACGGCCGCGATCGGCACCGATCTCTCCAAGATCACGCCAGGTTCCGCGCAGGCGGAGGAGCTCAAGAAGATCCTCGTCGCCAAGGGCAAATGGTCGCCGTATCTCGAAGTCGGCATCGGCCCTTATGCCGAAGTGTTCACCAAGTCGCAGCCGATGTCCGCCGTCGGGCACGGCGCCGATGTCGGCCTGCATCCGGAATCGACGTGGAACAATCCGGAGCCGGAGGTCGTCGTGGTCGTCGATCCGCAAGGCCGGCTCGTGGGCGCCATGCTCGGCAACGACGTCAATCTGCGCGATTTCGAGGGCCGCTCCGCGCTGCTGCTCGGCAAGGCCAAGGACAACAACGCGAGCTGCGCGCTCGGGCCGTTCATCCGCCTGTTCGACGGCGCCTTCACATTGGAGACGGTGTCCAACGCCGACATCGGGCTGATCGTCGAGGGCGAGGATAATTACCGCCTCGAGGGCAAGAGCTCGATGTCGCGCATCAGCCGCTCGCCGGCGCAGATCGCGGCCCAGACCGCCGGCGCGCATCATCAATATCCCGACGGCTTCGTGCTGTTCTGCGGCACGATGTTCGCGCCCACCGACGACCGCGACGGCAAGGGCATGGGCTTCAGCCACAAGCTCGGCGACGTGGTGACGATCGCCACGCCCAGCCTCGGCCGGCTGGTCAACCGCGTGCGCCTGTCGACGCAATGCGCGCCCTGGAGCTTCGGCACCGGCGCGCTGATGCGCAACCTCGCGGCGCGCGGCTACCTGCGCGGATGAGCCTGGCGACGTTGCGCGCGGCGACCGAGGCCGATCTGCGCGAGGTCGCGTCCTGGATCGACTCGGCCGCGGCCTGCGAACTCTGGGCGGGCTGGCGCGTGACCTTCCCGATCGCGCGCGACACGCTGGCGCGCGATATCGGCTTCGACCAGTCCAACGGCTTCGCGCTGATCGAGTCCGACCGGGTCGTCGGCTTCGGCCAGCTCGTCGTCAAGCCGGCGGGGCGCGGCCATCTCGGCCGGCTGATCGTCGACCCGCGACGCCGCGGCCAGGGCCTTGGCGCTGCGCTGGCGCGGGGACTGATCGACGCGGCGCGCGCGCGCGGCTTCACGCGCTGCAGCCTCAATGTCGCCCCGCACAACGTGGCGGCCGCCACGCTCTACACCAAGCTCGGCTTCACCGACGCCCCGCTCCCACCCGACGAACCCGTCGCCGCCACCTCGCGCTACATGGAGAAGCCGCTGTGACCGCTGCGTTAACGTCGTGTTCGTAACTTCCGATCAAGCATTGCGCAGTCGCTTGCAATCATCGGAGTTGGACCATGGCGCGTCGGTCGCTGTTCAGGGACACGCAGACGCGCGACGATTGGGAATTCTGGGACGTCGTTGACCGCGACGGGGCGCCGGATCCAGCGCGCTTCGACATCGCGTCGCACACCCCGACCGCTGCGTCGGACCGGGCTTCGCCGCTTACGATCACGCAGATTGCAGCATCGCCGCCCGGGCCCTTGATGCCGGCGCCGACGGATAATTTGCTCCCGTCGCAATGGCATCTCACGGGCGCCGGCCCGGCCAGCATCGAAATCCAGTCCGTGTGGAGCGAGTTCCGGGGCGCCGGGGTCAAGATCGGCGTGATCGATGACGGGTTCGATCGCGGCCATGCCGATCTCGCGAAGAACTACGACGCCGCACTCGATCGCGATCTGCGCGACGGCGACGACGATGCGCGCGCGCAAGCGGGCGACAGCCACGGCACGGCCGTGATGGGCGTCATCGGCGCGGATGACAACGGGACCGGGACGGTCGGCGTCGCCCCGGATGCGACGCTGGTCGGCCTGCGGATCGGCTTTGGCGAGAACGGCGGCACCGAACAGATCACCGCCGCGCTGGGCGCCGCCGCCGCGCTCGACGTGGTCAACAGTTCGTGGAGCTACGCGACTTTCTTCGCGGATGATTTCAACGCGGAGATGTCCGACGCCGAGAGCGCGATCCTCGACGCCGTGTCGCTGGGCCGCGGCGGTCTCGGCACCAATTTCGTCTTCGCGGCGGGCAATGCACGCGGCATCGGCGACAACACGAACCACCATAATTTCGCCAACTCGATCTACACGACGACCGTCGCGTCGACCGAGCCCAACGGGCTCGTCGCCAGCACGTCGACGCCCGGCGCCTCGATTCTCGTCGCAGCGCCCGGCGTGGGGATCCTGACGACGGACATAACCGCGGCAGGCGGCTATGTCGGCGGCGATCATGTGGCGGCCAGCGGCACGTCTTTCGCCGCGCCGCAAGTGAGCGGCGTGATCGCGCTGATGCTGGATGCCAATGCGACGCTCGGCTATCGCGACGTCCAGGAGATCCTCGCCTACACCGCCGATCTCACCGACGAATCGCGCGCGAGCTGGCAGATCAATCACGCGCAGAACTGGAATGGCGGCGGTTTGCACAGCTCCACCGATTACGGCTTCGGCCGCGTCGATGCCCATGACGCCGTGCGGCTGGCCGAGACCTGGTCAGGCAGCGCGACGATCGCGACGCTGGACCGGGCGAGCGGCCTCGCGTCGCCAGGCGCCGCGATCCCCGACAATTGCGGCGGCGGCATCGCGTCGGTTCTGCATCTCTCACGCGCGATCGACATCGACAAAATCGAGGTCGAGCTCGATCTACAGCATGGCTTCATCGGCGATCTTCGCGTCGCGCTGATCAGTCCCGCCGGAACCGAGAGTGTGCTCATCGATCGTCCCGGACATGGCGCGACGGCGACGGACGACATCGTCTTCTCCGTGGTGTCGACTCAGTTCTGGGGCGAATCGTCGACCGGTGACTGGACGCTGCGGGTCGAGGATCTCGGCGCCGGGGAACTCGGCACGCTCGATTCCTGGCGCCTCGTCGTCCATGGCGACGACGCCATCGCCGACGATCGCTACGTCTTCACCGACGCGTATGCGCGCTACGCCAACGAGGACGCCGCACGGCGGATGCTCGCCGATGGCAGCGGCGACGACACGATCAACGCCAGCGCCGTGACCAGCGACTCGCGGATCGATCTGCGCGTCGGCGCGACGTCGCAGATCGCCGGCCAGCCCGTGACGATCGCGGTCGGCACGCTGATCGAGCGCGTTTTCGCCGGCGACGGCGAGGATACCATCATCGGCAATGATCTGGCCAATTTCATCTGGGGCGGGCGCGGCAACGACCTTCTCACCGGCGGCGGTGGCGATGATCGCTTCGTCTACGGCTTCCACTCCGACGACGACACCATCAGCGATTTCGACCGCGGCGACGTGATCGTGCTCACGGGCGGCGTGGAGCTCGAATCGATCGCGGGGGCGATCGCCACGCTCGGCGATGGCACGCTCATCATGGCGGGGAATGGCCATCAATGGGCGGAGGCCGATTTCGTCCATGGCCAGAATGCTGCCTACGAATCGCTCGAATAAACCTATCGGCGGGCGATCCCCCATGGCCTAGGCTTCGCGCGCCGCCATGATCAATGTCCGCAACCTCTCCTTCGAGTATCCATCTGTCTGGGCGCTGCGCAACGTCTCGGTCGCGTTTCCTGCGGCGAAGATCACCGCGCTCGTGGGGCCGAACGGCGCGGGCAAGACGACGCTGCTGCGCTGTCTCGCCGCGCTGGAACAACCGCATGACGGCGCGATCACGCTGGATGGCATCGACGTGCTCGCGGAACCGCGGCGCGCCCGCGCGCGGCTCGGATTCCTGCAGGATCTGTTCGGTCTCTATGATCGCCTGTCGCTGCGGCGGTGCCTGATCCATGCCGCGTCCTCGCACGGGGTGCCGCACGCGGAGATCGCCGGCCGCATCGATTGGGTGGCGACCGTACTCGGGTTGCACGATCTGCTCGATCGTCCCGCCGGAAATCTCTCGCGCGGACAGCGGCAACGGCTCGGCATCGGGCAGGCGCTGATCCACAAGCCGGCGGTCCTGATCCTGGACGAGCCGGCATCGGGTCTCGATCCCGAAGCGCGCATCGAGCTCGCAACCACATTGCGCACCCTCTGCGCCGAGGGCGGCATGACGATCGTCGTCTCCTCCCACATTCTGGCCGAGCTCGCCGATTACGCGACGCATCTCGTGATCCTCGATGCCGGCGGCGTCGTGTCGGCCGGACCGCTGAAGACCGATGCCGCCGGCGCCGTCGAGATCGAGCTGCGCCTGGCGGCGCCGGCCGACGCGGCCGAGGCGCTGCGCGATCAGCCGGGAGTCGGCGATGTCCGGATCGAAGGACTCGTGGTGCGATTCATGTTCCTCGGCGCCGAAGCGCCGCAAGCCGCGCTGCTGGCGACTCTCGTCGGCAAGGGATTGCCGATCGTCAGCTTCGCGCCGACGGTGCTGGACCTGCAGGGCGCGTATCTCGCGCGCGTGCGCGCGACCCGGACGCCATCGCCATGAATCCGGAATTGCGGCGAAACCTGTGGCTGGAACTCGCGCCCAAGCGCGTGCTCGCGATGGTGTTGATCGTCGGCCTGATCATCGTCATGGCGACGCCCTGGCGTCATCCCGACGGTTCGTGGGTTCTCTACATGCTCGCGCTCGCGTTGGGCGTCGGCTATGGCCCGCATCTCGCCGCGCAAAGCGTTGTCAGCGAGGTCGCGCAGCGCACCTGGGATGCGCAGCGCGCCTCGGCGCTCAGCGCCTGGCAGATGACGATCGGCAAGATTCTCGGCGCGACGTCGTTCGCCTGGTGCGCCCTGGCGATGTGCAGCATCGGTTCGATGCTGGGCTCGGGCGGCCAACGCGCGCTGGACTGGCTCCAGCTCGCGCTCGTCGCGCTGGGGCTTCAGGCGGTCGCCTATCTGGTCGCCATGGCCGCAATCCGGCGACGCCTGCCATTCGGACGCATGGACACGCTCGCCATCCCCGCGCTCGCCCTGGCGATCGCGGGGAGTTTTCTGTTCGGAACGCCACACGCTGAGCTGCGCTGGTGGGGCGTGGAGTTGACCGGCCCCGTGGTGGCGGCGCTGCTCGCGACATTCGTGGGCTGGGCGTTCATCGGCGCCTGGCAGGTCACGGCCGGCGTGCTGCAGATTCCAACCGCGATCTGGGCATGGCCCGCTTTCCTGCTCTGGCTGATGATCTGGGCCGCGGGTCATGGCGATTTCGGCAGCCGGCTCGCGGATCCTCTGACATGGCTGGTCCCCGATTCCTGGCGCACCAATGTCGCGAGCCAATCGGTCCGCATGTCCCTGGCATTCACGGTCCTGGCGCCCGCGACCTACCTGGCGGTCGCCATCGACCCGCGCTCGATCGTGGCCTGGCGACGCTGGTACGCGCGCGCTTGCGCGGCGGATTGGCGTGCGGTGCTGCGCGAGACGCCGGCCTGGGTGCAGTCCCTGCTGACGCTGCTCCTGATGGCGCTCGTCTTGATCGTCACGACGGAGGCCAGCCTGACTCGTGCCGCGCGCGCGGGCCAAATGGATGTGCGGTTCATGCCGCTGCTCGTCACGGCCTTCGTCGCGCGCGACGTCGCGATCTTCCACCTCACCGCCTTCGGGAGGTTGCCGGGACAAGGTCTGGCCGCGACGGGAATCTACCTGTGCTTTCTCTACGGCCTCGCCCCGACCATCCTCGCCGCGCTCTTGCCCGGGACACTCGGCTATAGCCTGTTCCTGCCGATCGCTTCGGACGGATCGATCCCGGTCATCGGCTTCGCGAGCATCGTTCTGCAGGCGATCGCGTTCGGCGCCTGGGCAATCACCGCCGTGCGACGAAAGAGCGCCGCTCGCTGAGCGCAAATGTCGCAAGATCTCGCCTCCTGCGCGAGACGCCTGCTTGTGCTCGTCGTCCCTCCTCGAATGAGGAGGGACAGGCGATCTCGCGGAGGCGAGATCGCCGGGGCGGTGAGTCCACGGCTCGGGGCCTGTTATCAAGGTGGCGCTGGATCGTTGACTCACCACCCCGCGCGGCTGCGCCGCGCTGCCCCTCCTCGAGTCGAGGAGGGGCGACGAGATGGCGGTGCGTCACGTTGGACGAGGCTCGGCCTAGGTC
>JANNTF010000327.1:0-4404 GCA_031403455.1 Alphaproteobacteria bacterium
GCCTCACTCCGCCGCCATCGCCGCGCCGACGTGCTGGCGCAGTTTGGGCATGACCTGCTCGGCGAGCAGGCGCATGGATTTCTTGTGGAGGGCGGCGTTGTCCCAGTCCTTCTGCGTGATCAGCAGCGTGCCGAAACCACCCAGTTCGTCGACCATCGCGATCATCTTGTCGGTCACCGTCTTGGCGCTGCCCGAGACGACCATGTACTCCAGGCATTTCTGGACGGTCAGCGCGGCATCCGGGATCGACTCGTCCGGTTTGAAGATCTTCAGCAGCTTGTGCATGCCGAGCACGTCGCGCAGGTAGCCGTAGTACCAGCCGGGGCTGCAATTGTCGTCGGCGAGGTAGTCGCGCGCCTCGGCATCGCTGTCGCCGATGACGATGCTGCGCGCAACGCGCCAGTTCCGACGATCGGGCTTGCGGCCGGCGGCGGCAGCGCCCTCGCAATACGCGGTCCAATGCGTCTTCACGAGGTTGGACGGCATGAAGTTGGCGGAGACGATGCTCCAGCCCTTCGAGCCCGCGAGTTTCGCGGTCGACGAACTCGGGCTCATCGCCGAGACGGCGACTTCGGGGAACGGCTTTTGATAGGGCGTGCGCATCGGCCCGAGGCCGAGGCGGTGCACGACCGAGTTCTCGACCACGACCTCCCAGAACTTGCCCTTGATCGAATACGGCGCCTGGCCCGCCCAGATCCTGTGAATGATGTCGACGCTCTCGACCATCATGTCGGAGCGCGGCTTGTCGATGACCTTGTAGAGCTCGAAATCGGGACCGGTGCCGCCGGGGCCGACGCCCATGATGAAGCGGCCCTTCGCGAGATGATCGAACTGCGCGGCCATGCCGGCGATCTGCGCGGGATGATGTTGCGGCAGATTGAGCACGCCGGTCGCGAATTTGATGTTCTTGGTGACCGGGATCAGCGTCGCCATGAACTGCAGCGGATCGGGGATGGGCTCGGTCGAGCAGGCGAAATGCTCGCCCACCCAGGCTTCATCGTAGCCGAGCTGGTCGGCGAGGATGATCGCCTCGCGATCGTCGCTCAGCACCTGCTGATAGTCCCGATCCGGGTGGTGGAGCGGCATCATGAATAGGCCGAGGCGCATGCGGAATTCCTCCGGATCGAGAACCAGCTGACACGCTAGCCGAGCCTGACGCGTGCCCGCAACCATTGGCACAGCGCGGGATTGCGACGCGCCGTGACCATCTGCGAGATTTGCCTTAGGAGTTCGCGGCAGATGCGCATCGAAGACGGCACGACCAGCAATGCAGGCCAGGAGATCGGATTCACCTTCAATGGTCGGGCGCTGACGGGCCGCCCGGGCGAGACGATCGCCGCGGCGGTGATCGCGGCGGGCGAACATGGTTTTCGTATCGCCAGGGACGACACCCGGCGCGGCATGTTCTGCGGCATGGGCGTGTGTCAGGAATGCCTGGTCGTCGCCGACGGCGTCGCTGGGCAGCGCGCCTGCATGACGCCGCTGGTCGCCGACATGGTGGTGGAGTCGCAAGCTTATCGTGCCCCGGTGCGCGTGCGTCCCTATCCCGCATCGGCCGAGGCCCCGCGCGCGATCGAGCCCTGCGAGCTGCTGATCGTCGGCGGCGGTGCGGGCGGACTCGCCGCGGCTCAGGCGGCCTTGCGTGCCGGCGTGACGCCGATCGTGATCGATGAGCGCCCCGCGCTCGGCGGTCAATTCTACAAGCAGCTCGCCGGATCGAACCGATATGCACGCGCCGATGCGGAGGACCGTCAGGCGCGCGCCGGACGCCTGCTCATCGACGCGGTGGAGGCGGGTGGCGCGACGATCCTGCGCGCGGCGACCGTGTGGGGCGGCTTCGGTCCACGCGAGATCGCGGTCGAGCATGCGGGCGCGACACGGCTGTTCGCGCCGGAGCGTTTGATTCTGGCGCCCGGCGCCTATGAGCGAGGCGTTCCGTTTCCGGGCTGGACCTTGCCCGGCGTGATGACCACGGGCGCGGCGCAGACGCTCCTGCGCGCCTATCGTGTGGCGCCGGGCCGACGCGTCCTGCTCGCCGGCAACGGACCGTTGAATCTTCAGGTTGCTGCAGAGCTGGTCGCGTCGGGCGTCGAAGTCGTCGCGGTGGTCGAGGCGGCGCGGGCGGCGATTCACGCGCCGGCGCGCGTGGCCTGGGCGATGCTGCGCGGCGCGCCGGACCTCGTGGTCGATGGGTTGCGGCATCTCTGGGCGCTGCGCCGGGCCGGCGTGAAGCTGCTGCACGGCCACGCCATCATCGCTGCGAGCGGCGCGAATCGCGTGGCGCGTGGCGTGGTCGCGCAGATCGACGCCGCCGGCCGAGCGGTACCTGGCACCGAGCTTTGCCTCGAGGTCGACGCGATCTGCGTCGGCTATGGCTTCCACCCGCAAAGCGAATTGCCGCGTGCGCTTGGCGTGAACTACGCCTGGGACCCGGCGCGCGCGATGCTGGTCGCCGAACGTGGGGAGGACGGCGCCACACAGGTCGAGAATCTCTGGCTCGTCGGGGATGGCGGCGGCCTCGGTGGCGCGCGTGTCGCACAGGCGCAAGGGACGCTGGCCGGTGCTGCCGCCGCGGCGTCGCTCGGTCGACGAAGCGATGCGGCGCTGGTCGATGCGGCGCGCAGGGCGCTGCGGCGCGCGCGCGCTTTCCAGGCCGCGCTGTGGACGCTCTATCGTGCGCCGCTCCTGACGACGCAATTCGCGACGCCGGATACGCTGATCTGCCGCTGCGAGGAGGTGCAATGCGGTGACGTCGACGCGGCATTGCCGGTGGCCGGTGGATTGATCGGCGTGCTCAAACGCGACACCCGGCTCGGCATGGGGCGCTGCCAGGGCCGCTACTGCGCGCCGCTCGTGGCAAGCCAGCTCGCGGCGGAGATCGCCGATCCGCTCTTCGCGCCGCGGGCGCCGACCAAGCCCGTGTCCCTCGCCGCGATCGCGCGTCGCGAGGTCGAATGAGCACGCGCCACGAGACCGATGTGCTGGTGATCGGTGGTGGCATTCTCGGGTCGATGCTCGCGTTGCGTCTGGCGCAAGCGGGAGTCGAGGTTCTCGTCGCGGATGCGACCACCCTCGCGGGCAGCAACGTCAATGCCGGCAGCTTGCACGTGCAGATGCAGAGCCGCTTCATCCGCATGGAAACCCCGGAGCGGGTCGAGGCGGTGCGCCGGCATCAGCCGCTCTATGTCAGATCGGTGCGCGCCTGGGAGGCGCTGGCCCAGGAACTCGGCACGGATATCGAGCTCTTCGTCGAAGGCGGCGTGATGCTCGCGGAGACCCAGGAACAGCTGCGCTTCCTCGAGCAGAAATGCCGCGCCGAGGAGCGGCTCGGCCTGGCCGTGCGGATCATCACGGGCGAGGAGCTGCGCCGGGTCGCGCCCTATCTCTCGGCGCAGGCGATCGGCGCCGAGTTCTGCGCCGACGAGGGCAAGGTCAATACGCTGCTCGCCAATCGCGCGATCGACCGCGCGCTGCGCGGGCGCGGCGTCCGCATCGAGCGCCCCAGCGAGGTGACGCGCCTCGAGCGCGACGGCGCGCGTTTCGTCGCGACGACGCGGCAGGCCACAATCCGCGCCGCGCGAGTCGTGAACGCCGCGGGCGCCGGCGCCGGCGCGATCGCCGCGCAGCTCGGCGTCGTCCTGGCCATCGAGAGCGAGCCGCTGCATGTCAACGTGACCGAGCCGGTGACGCCGATGATCAAGCATCTCGTGCAGCACGCGGACCGGCAGCTCACGCTCAAGCAATTCGCCAACGGCAATGTCGTCATCGGCGGCGGGCGGCCGGCGTTCATCCATACGCGCAGCGGCCTGCCCTGGGTCATGCGCACGAGCATCGAGGGCAATCTCTCGCTCTGTCTGCATCTCGCGCCGTGGCTCGCCGAGGTGAAGCTGATCCGCACCTGGGGCGGCGTGAACGCCAAGACCGATGGCATGCCCGTGCTCGGCGAAGTGCCCGGCGTGCCGGGTTTCTTCTGCGCCGTGTCGGGCGATGCCGGCTATACGCTGGGCCCGTTCTGCGCGCAGCTGCTCGCCGAGCTGATGACCGGGAGCGCGCCGAGCACTGATATCAGCGACTTCTCGATTGCGCGCTTCCGTGGAGCTGGATGAGCGGGAAGGCGGCGAAGGCGATCTGCGCGAGTAGGCCGAGCCGGGCGCTCGTTTCGCGATACGCCGCGAGCTGCGCGGCGATCGATCGACCGAAGCCGACCAGCCCCAGGCCGAATTCGGTCAGCATCAGCAACGCCAAGGCGATGGCGCTCATTGCAAGCCGACTTCCGATGCTCGGGGGCATGCGCCAGCGCTCGACCAGCCATGCGCAGATCCACCACGACGCGGCGAGCAGGATCGGCGCCTCGAGCATGACGGCGAGCGTGGCCCCGAGATGGGGGATCACGACGAGCACGCG
>JANNTF010000328.1:0-6631 GCA_031403455.1 Alphaproteobacteria bacterium
TGCCGCGCGCGATCGCGTCGGGCCGGCTCGATCTGCGTACGCGATGCCGCGTGCTGCGCGTTCTCTGCACTGCGGATGGCCGCGCCGCGGGTGTCGTCTATGTCGATGCGGCCGGACGCGAGCGCACGCAACGCGCGCCGATCGTGATTCTCGCCGGATACACGTTCGAGAATGTCAGGCTGCTCATGCTCTCCGCCGACTCCCGTCACCCCGACGGGCTCGGCAACGCGTCGGGGCAGGTCGGCCAGCATTTCATGACCAAGCAATTTCCGAGTGTCATCGGAGACTATCCGGGCCGCGCCTTCAATCGACACACCGGACCCGGCGCCCAAGGCATCATCGTCGAGGATTTTCTGCGCCCGGAGCGTTGGCGCGACCTTGGCGCCGTCGCGGGCGGCGTGACGCTCGGCACCGAAAATCAATTGCTGCCGATGCAGATCGGATTGGAGCCCCTGCCGTCCGGCACGCCAAGCTGGGGCGGCGCATGGATCGATCATCTCCGCCAGTGGAACCAGCGTCTGACGCTGCGGATTCAGACCGACACCCTGCCCTATCGCGCCAATCGCCTGGATCTCGATCCGCTTCACCGCGACCGCACCGGCTATGGTCTTCCGGTGATCCGCGTGACCTATGCGCTGCGCGACAACGAGCGGCGCATGCTCGAAGGCGCGATCGCGATCGCGTCCGATCTCCAACGCGAGATGGGCGCGGCGCGGCATTGGCGTGGGCCGCTGTTCACCGGCATCGGCAGCTGCCACGACCACGGCGGCGTGCGGATGGGCGATGATCCTGCCGGCGCCGTGGTCGATCGCGACCTGCAGGCACATGACACGCCCGGACTCTACGTGTTCGGCGGCGCGGTGTTTCCGAGTTGTCCCGGCGTCAATCCGACCCTGACGATCTGGGCGCTCGCGCGTCGCGCCGTCGCGGCGATCATCGCCACGCGCCGAGGCTGAGGTCGCTGCCGCGTCTCGACCACCAACACGTGGCAGCGTAGACAGTGCCGAGGCAACTCCCTGGAGGCATCGATGCTGAAATTCTTTTTCAACGGCTCGCCGAACCCGAGCAAGGTCGCTCTCTTCCTGGAAGAATCAGGGCTCGGCTACGAGCCTGTCGCAGTCGACACGCGCCGAGGCCAGCAATTCGCGCCGGAATTCCTGGCCGTGAATCCCAACGGCAAAGTGCCCGCGATCATCGATGACGGCGTGGTCGTGTTCGACAGCAACGCGATCCTCCTCTACCTCGCCGAGAAGACGGGCAAATTCCTGCCCGCCAATACGCCGACACATCGCGCCGAGTTGCTCTCCTGGCTGATGTTCGTGGCGACCGGGATCGGCCCGTATGCCGGGCAAGCCGTCCATTTCAAGCATTTCGCGCCCGAGAAATCGGGCTACGCGCATGATCGCTACCAGTACGAGGCGCGGCGTCATTTCGCCGTGCTCGACGGGCGTCTCGCCACGCGCCGCTACATGGTCGGCGATACCTACACGATCCTGGACATGGCCGTGTGGGGTTGGGCGCGCATGTTGCCTTTCATCCTGGGTGACGATGCGTGGGCCAAGCTCCCGAACCTCAAGCGGCTGCATGACGAGATCGCCGCGCGGCCGGCCGCGGCACGCGCGATGGCGCTGAAAGACAAATTCGTCTTCAAGGCCGAAATGGATGACGAGGCCCGCCGTCACATGTTCAAGCATCTCGCACCCAGCGCGGCTTGAGGGAAGCTCCCGCGACGCCGCGGCCGTCAGGGCGCCAAGCAAGTGCCAACCGTGGTCTCGGTCTTGCGTCGCAATGAGCGGTTCGGACCATGGAGCGCGCGGTGGCGTGGCAGTAGAAAAGCGACCAAGCGACGAGATCGCCTGCGCGTCAGCGGACGGGGCGACCCGGCTGCGCGTGCTGATCGTCGACGACGAGCCCGAACGCGTCGCGATCCTGCGTGAAGGGCTCGCCGGCGCCGGCGTCGATCGCGTGGCGGTCACGAGCACGCGCGAGGATCTGCTCGCCTGCGTGGGCAACGAGGCGCCGCACGTAGTGATCGTCGACATAGCCGCGCCGACGCGCGACATGCTCGAGGATTTCGCTGCCCTGGCGCGCGGCGAGGATCGCTGGCGCAGCGCGTGAAGCGCGCGTGCCGGTCAACGTCGTCGATCAGCCGGAGCTCTGCGATTTTCTGGTTCCGGCGATCATCGATCGTGATCCCGTGACGATCGCGATCGGCACGGACGGCGCGGCGCCGATCCCTCGCATGATCCATATCGTCACGGTCGATTCCGGCGCCAGCGATCTGCTCACCCTGCGCGCGGTGCGCCTGTTCGAGACCGCCGACATCATCGTCCATGACCCGCACGTGAACGCGCAGATCCTGACCGTCGGGCGCCGCGACGCAGAACGCATCACGAGGAATGACAGCGAAGCCGCCATGGTCAGCCTGCTGGCCGGATTCGCGCATCAAGGAAAGCGCGTCGTGCGTCTACGCCATGACACGCCGAGCCTCGCCAGCCGTCACGCGCGCGAGAGCGCCGCCTTGAGCGCCGCCGGCGTGGCGTTCGCAGCCGTGCCGGGCGTTGCGGTGACGCGCGCGCGGGTTCACGCCACGACGCTGACGGCGCCACTCCGACGCGCACGCCCGATCTGGTACCGGCGGCTCGGCCGCGACGCGCGCGCCACCGTCACAGGACATCCGGGTTGATCACGCGGCTACGATCGAGCCGGCCAGTGAAGACGCCGAGCACGTTCTCGGCGCAGGCGAGCGACATGCGCACCGCGCATTCGGCGGTGAGCGCGGCCGAATGCGGTGAGATCACGACGTTCTTCAGTCCCAGTAGCGGGTGATTGGCGGCGGGTGGTTCCTGCGCGAGCACGTCCACGCCGGCGCCGGCCAGCTGTCCGTCGCGCAAAGCGGCCGCCAGCGCCGTCTCGTCGACGATTCCACCGCGCGCGGCGTTGATGAGCACGGCGCCCCGCTTCATCGCGGCGAGCGCGCTGGCCCCGATCATGCCGCGTGTCGCCTCCGAGAGCGGCAGGTGCAGCGTCACGATATCGGCCTGCGCGAGCGCCTCATGCATGGCCGCGACGTGCGTAACGCCGGCGGCCGCCATGGTCGCCGCGGAGACGGCCGGATCGACGGCGATCACGCGCATGTCGAAGGCCAGGCAGCGCTTGGCCACCGCGCGACCGATGCGGCCCAGACCGACGATCGCGATGGTCTTTGCGGCGAGTTCCCAGATCGTCAGGCTCTCGCGGATCTTCCAGTCGCCGCTGCGCGACGCGTGGTCGTAGTCGATCAGGCGGCGCGACAGTGCAAGCAGCAGCGCCATCGTCTGTTCAGCAACCGGCACGGCGTTGACATCGCCGATCGTCGCCAGCGGAATACGCCGCCGCGTGAGCGCCGCCACATCGATATTGTCGTAGCCGACACCGTAGCGCGCGACGATGCGCAAGCGTGGCGCCGCCTCGATCAACGCGGCCGGGATCGGCGAGGTCCGCGCGATGATCGCGTCGGCGTTCGCTACGAGAGGACGCACATCGACCGCACTGGGATCCGCGATGATCTCGACCTCGACACCTGCAGCACGCAGCCGCTCGATGCCCGCCGGCGGCAGCAGCCCCAGAACGACGCAATGCTGTCTCATGGGTTCAATCCTCAACGCCGCAGGACGCACGGCCAAAGTAAGGTCCGTTGAATGTGACACATCGCGCAGCATTTGCGCGCGCACACATGATCGTAGCGTCGATCAGACGCTCCCCTTCACGCGAACCAGGAAATTCATGCGTCTTCGGGCTGTCGCGCCCAACAACCCCATTGCTCTGGCTGGTGGAGCCGGTAGCCTCGACGGGGATCGAAATCAGCGAGAGACTCCGATGCGTCGCAACCGCCTACGTGAACTGCTCGATGCCGGCCAGACCACGCTCGGCACCCATCTCCTCTCGACCTGGCCGACGCTGGTCGAGCTGATCGGCCAAGCCGGAAACTACGACTATGTCGAGTTCACCGCCGAGTACGCGCCGTTCGACCTTCACGATCTCGACAATCTCGGCCGTGCGCTCGAACTCGCCCAGCTCGGCGGCATGATGAAGCTCGAGCAGACGCAATGGACGCACCAGGCCATGCGCTCGATCGGCGCTGGATTTCAGAATGCGCTGTTCGCCGATGTGCGTACGGTCGACGACGCCCGGGCCTGCGTGCAAGCCGTGCGCGCCGAGGCGCCGCGCTCCGGCGGCCTGGCCGGTGTGGGCATGCGGCGCGATGTCGGGACGATGCGCGACGCCGGCTCGCCCGCCTTCGTCAAGGCGCTCGACGATGCGGTCGTCGCGATCATGGTCGAGAAACGACAATGCGTGGAGGATCTCGACGCCATCCTGTCGGTCGAGGGCATCGACATGGTGCAGTTCGGTCCCGCGGACTACGCGATGAGCATCGATCTGACCGGGCAATGGACGCATCCGGACGTACTGCGCGCCGAGCGCAAGACGATCGAGATGGCGCTGAAGAAGGGACTTCACCCGCGGGCCGAGATCTCCGAACCCGCGCAGGCGGCACGCTACCTGGAGATGGGGGTCAAGCATTTCTGCATCGGTTGGGACGTGACCATCCTGCACGCTGCGTGGAAGTCCAATGGTTCGGCGATGCGCACGCTGCTCGCCAATGGGCCGCGCGCGGCAAAACGAGCCAAGCCGAAGGCCACCCGATCACGCGGCAATTATCGCTGAGGGCGCAGCGAAATCAGCTCACCAGGTAGAACAGCGTCTCGTCGCCGAGCTTGGTGCTGCTGGCGATCGTCCAACCCGCCGACACGATGCATTTCGTGAGCTGCTGCAGGTCGAGATCGTTGAAATATCCGGCGGCGCGCCGCGTCGCAATCGGCGCCGTGCCGGCGACGGGATAGGTGATGACCGCCTCACCCGCCGCCGCGCGCATCCGGGCCAGGAAATCCACGGTGCCGTGGATGAAAGGCAGCACCGCGAGCGCAGCGGCGCAGTCGGCGCGCTCGGTTGGAAACGCCCCCTGATTGAAATCGACCACGATCGTCTGAGCTCGAAACGGCACCAGATCAACGGCCTGATAGCGGCACGTCGCAGGCAGGCGCGCACGCAGGCGCATCAGGCCGGCGCCGAGATCGAGAACGCTCGATCCCACGCGAATGAAATGGGCGGCCGCTGCGGCGCGCGCATCCGCCCCATCTTCGAGCATCCCGATATCGGCCCAGCGCTGGCAATCCGTCCCGCGATAGGCGATCCGCAGTTCGGTGTCGGCGATGCGCGACTCCAGCGAAGCTTCGCCGGCGAGTTTGAACGGCCGCGACACCTTGAACTGCGCTGGCGGGCCGTAGGCGCGCCGCCGCTGGAAGTCACTCGGCAGCGCGAAGACGTTGCAGAGATCGTCGGTCGGCACCCAGGGAACGAGCGGTCCGCCGAGGACTTCATGGGGCAAACGCCACATCGAGAAGCCCGATGTGTTGAGCATCTCCACCATTGCATTGAGCCGCGTGCGATAGGGCTCACGATTGAAGTTGCGGCCGCGCTCCCAGATGATCGCCTGGACGTCGCCTGTCGCGATCAGCTGGCGTGCGCCGGCGATCACCTGCGGCTCCAGCCCTTCGACATCGATCTTCATGAAGACCGGCCGACCGCGCAGCTTGCGACGCTTGGCCAGCAGACCATCGATCGTGACCATGGGAATGCTCGGCGCGTCGGCGGCGGCGTCCCGCACGCGATGTCCCATCGTGCCGCCCTCGGCGCTCAGACGCACGCGCCCCGGCCGCGCACCGGCGGCGGCTTCGACGAGTTCGACACGATCGGCCAGTCCGTTCTGCGTCATCGCCAATCTGAAGCGCGCCGCATTCACGGCCGAGGGTTCGATCGCCAGCACGTCGATCAACCCGCGCCATTGCGTGGCCGCCGTCAGCGCGTAGATGCCCCAATGCGCGCCGACATCGAGGAATACCGAACCGGGGGAGAGATGCTCCTCCAGGAAGCGGCGCGTCGCGTACTCGAAACCGCCGCTCCTGGTCTCCTGATTGATCAGCAATCGCAGCCCCGCGTCCGCGGCGAGGGCGCGCGGGATCTGCATCGTGAAGCGAGGCCGGCCGCTTGCGTCGCGCTGCACGGAGTCGAGTGCGATCGTCGCCTCATCGAGGCTGCGCGCCACCGGTAACGGCGTCACGCTGGGCGCCCGTCCACCCAGGCCGGCACGCGCGACTTCCTCGCGCAGCGCCTTCGCCACATCGCGAAATACGGCGTTCCAATCGCCGAAACGCGGCTGCGAGAAGAGCCGCATGCCGGGATACCACGGCGTATCCGTACGATCGATCAGCCAGCGCCAATCCGGCGTGCGCATCAGCAGGGTCCAGACCGGCCGGCCAATCGCGCCCGTCAGATGCGCGACCGAACTGTCGGTCATGATCACCAGATCGAGTCCTTCGATGAATCCCGCGGTGTCGGCGAAATCCTCGAACTCGCCGGTCGCATCGATGAGCAAAGGCGCGATCGCGCCGGTCCTGACGCGATCCGCGGCCGGGGCACCCTTCTGAAGGCTAAACAGCTGGACGCCCGGAATCGCCGCGAGTCCGAGGAAATCCTCGAGTTCGGCGCAGCGATTGACGTTGTCGATGAAGGTCAAGCTGCCGGACCACAC
>JANNTF010000329.1:0-4354 GCA_031403455.1 Alphaproteobacteria bacterium
GTTCGCGCACGTCATGGACCATCGACTGAACGTCGCCCTTGGGATCGTTGAGTTTCTCCACGATCGCCGCGACGGTCTGAATGGCTCGATGCGTATCCTCGATGATCGGGAAGACCTTGGTTCGGACCTCGTCGATGAGCTGCCCGACGCTCTCGGTCGGCGCGCGTTCGGTCACCGCGGTGATCACCGCGAAATCCCAATCGAGCACCTCCTTCTCGCCGCGCGAGACATCCAGGAAGGCGGCTCCGGCGATGCCAAATCGCTTGCGGATGAAGGCCAGAGAATCCCGCCGCACGAAAGGCCGCATGCCGGGGTCGAGCGCGACCTGGGCATGCATCTGCTGACTGGGGTCGATGACGATGCGCTGAACCACGCCGGCTCGGGTGCCGAGCACCTCGACTTCGGCGCCCGCCGACAATCCCGAAACGCCGTCGGCCGGCAACAGCACGCGCAGGCTCAAGGGCGGGTTGAACCATTGGCGCAGGACGCCCGCCTGCAGCACGGCGCCGATGAAGAGGAGCAACGCCAGCAGCACCAGGCCGCCGACCGCTTCGTTGGCATAGCGAAACCCATGCTTGCTCATGACGCGCGCTGGCCTTCGATGAGTTCACCGCCGATCAGGCGATAACGCCGGGTCGCCGGAACGCTGGCGTCGCGCCAAACATGCGGATCGAGGGTCAACCACAGCACGGCGGCGCCGCGGTCGCGCGCGGCCCGGATCGCGTTGATCAACGGTTCCATGATTTCCGGATAGACGAACTGCGTTGGACGCTCCAGGAGAATCAACTGCGGGCGGCCGATGAATGCGCGCACCAGGCCGGCGCGCTGCAGATCGCCTTCGTCCAGGTCCGACGGACGCGCGAGCGGGATGCCGGGGAGTCCGAACCGGCGTGAGACCCGGGCGGCGTCATCCATCAGCAAGGTCTCTCGGCGATTGGTGTGATGGAGCTGCCCGAGCAGGATGTTCTCGCTCACGCTCAGATAATCGATCCATCCGCCATGACCGACGAGGCGCCCGATGCGCCCGCGCATGGCGTTGCTCGAATCGGCATCGAGTTCGGACCAATCGCGACCGAGGAAACGCACACGGCCTGTCATCGGTGGAGTCAGGCCCACCGCTGCATCGGCGAAGGCCGCGACGCGATCGCCATCCGTCGCGTCGATGAGCACCAGATCGCCGGCATTCAAGCCGAGTGACAGCGGCCGCGTCGGCGGCATCCCGGGATCGAGGACGAGGCTCGCGGCGTCGAAGGCCAACATCTCGCGCGCCGTCGTCGGAGTCACCTGCGCCGCCATCGCTAGAGGAACAGGCTCAGCAGCCCGCTGACCGCGAACACGGCCAGTGCCGCGCGCACGAAGCCGGTTGCGACGACACGTGTCGCGTCTCGCGCGTGGATCAGCGCCGTGTAGCAGCACACCAGGCCGACAATGAACCCGAGCGCCAGCGACTTGACGGGAACCAGGACGAAATCCGTGGCCCGCACCGCGCGCATGATGACGTCGAGATAGCCCCAGAACGTCACTTTCACGAACCCGATCATGTTCGCGGCCGCATAGCCCGCGAAGAGGGTGATGACGATGAAGAGGATCGTGAGCGTGAACGCGGCGAGGGTGAAGGCGAGCACCCGCGGCAACACGAGCAACAGGAAGGGATCGATGCCCTGGCTGTCGAGCATGCGCAGCTGCCCACCGGCGCGCAGCTGCGTGAGTTGAATCAGTGTCGCCGTCCCGCTTTGGCCGATGATGATCAGCGCCACCAGCATCGGCGCCAGCTCGCGCACGAGCACGACCACGATCACCCGCCCGAGGAGATCGACCTGGCCCGCCGCTTCGATCCAGTAGAGCGCCTGATAGATGAGTCCGACACCGATCAGCACCGCCGTCGCGGCGGTCGCCGGCAATGCGCCCAGCGCCGTACGATGGAGCGTACGCGCGAACTCGTGCCGCACGGTGCGCCGCCAGGAGGAACGTCGCGGCATCATCAGCACGACGCTGACCGCGAGGCCCGTCAACTGGAAGAGCCAGCGCAGCCCCGCGACCACCGGCGTCCCGATCGTCGCGAGCCCGCGGCGCAGCTGCATGCTCTCGCTCAGTCGACGCAAGCCGAGCGAGGTCATGCGCGGCCCGTCAGGAGATACGTCGACATCTCGCCGCTGCCGACGAGGTAGAACGTGCCGCGCACGCGGAAGAGATAGCGATCCCGCAGCAGGCGATAGCTGGTCTCGGTGACGACGATCGAACCGGGCAGCCCCGATTCCGCCATCGTGTCGGCCAGCCGGGCACTCTCACCCCACAGATTATAGGCGCGCTGTTCGGACCCGACCGGCGTCCCGATCACCGTCCCGGTGTCGACGCCGATGCGAAACTCCAGACTATGGCCGAGCCCCGTGAAGAGGCGCGCCGCATGATCCTGGATCTCGAGCGCCGCCTCGGCGATCGCCAGCACCGAGTCGGCGCGCTGCGCGTCGCTGAACCCGTCGGCCAGGACGATCTTGTCCCCCATGATCTTCAGATATTCGATGTCGTGCTTGGCTGCGATCGCCTC
The DNA here is from genome assembly GCA_031403455.1 of Alphaproteobacteria bacterium. Taxonomy (GTDB): domain Bacteria; phylum Pseudomonadota; class Alphaproteobacteria; order CACIAM-22H2; family CACIAM-22H2; genus CAIOSQ01. The sequence continues at coordinate 2,546 of JANNTF010000329.1, forward strand.
GACGGCCCGCGCGATGCGATCGACGATGGTCATGCGATCCTGTTCGGAATCCTGTTCCGCCATGGCCATCGGGTCGGTGAGCTGCATCACCAGCACCGAGGCGTGCGGGAACACCTGCGCGCCGCGCATCGTGTCGTACTCGTTGGCCGCGCCCGCATTCGCCGTCAACTTGCGCAATTGCGCAGCGCCCAGCTGGGCACGGCGCATCGCGGTGGAGGATGCGGGCGGCGGTACGGCGGCGGTCCCCCGGGTTGCGCGGGCGCCGCCCATGCCGCTCGCCGCGGCCACTTCCTGCACCGCCGCTGGCGCGACCGCCGCCGAACGCGCGGCATAGCGGACCGAAAGCATGTTCGCCACGGCACGGACGAAGCTGCGCGCGCCCTCGGCCCGCCAATCCTCGATGCAGACCACGCCCACCCAACGATCGGCGCTGCGAATCGGAATTGCGATCAGCGCCCGGCTTCCCATCGGCTTCAGATAGAGGCGATGAAACTCCGCCGTGCGCGGGTCACTGGCGGCATCCGCGGATTCCAGCTCTTCACCAGCCTCCAGCGCGGTGAAGAAATTCGGCATCTCCGACCGCGCGAATGCGACGCCGGCGGTGTGGCCGTCATTCTCGCGATCGCGGCAATCCTCGAGCGTGATCGACCCGCCGTCGGGTGCCACGCGCCAGGTCGCGGCGCGCCGAGCCGATACCGTGCGCGCGACGATGTGCGTGAGCGCGCGCACCGCGTCCTCACGATTGGGGTCGAACAAGGCGGCATTCGACGCGAGCTCTGAAAACGCCCGGCTCTGCGCCTCCCGCGCCTGTTCGCGGGCCACGACCAGGGATGCATTGCGATCGGCGCGAAGTCCTTGCTGGATCAGCAGCGCAGCGAACAGCGCGGCGAGCAGCACGACGCCCGCCGACATCAACAGCGTCGAGCGATTATTGAGAGCGACGAACCCGACGAAATCCTTCTCCGGCACGACGATCAGGGTCGACCATTCGTGATCGGCATCGGCCTGGATCGGCGTTGCCGCCGTGATGTAGCGCTGGCCATCGACGTCGATGACGCGACGCCCATGGCCCTCCACCCGAAACCGGTTATAGGCGCGCGTCAGGACGGGATCGCCCAGTTCATCCAGCAGCATCGGTTGCAGCTCATCTCCCGACTTTCGAAACGTCTTGGTGACGTCGGGAAACGCGATCACCTTGCCATCGCCCCCGACGATCATGGCGCGCCCGGATTTGCCGATCTGCAACTGGCGCAGAAAACTGGAGAGTGTGTCGAGAGCGATGTCGACGCCGAAAACCGCGACCGGCCGGCCGGCCGGATCGAACAAGGCGGCGGAGGCCGTGAGCCCTGGCTTCTGGTCCGTGAAGAAGATGTAGAGCTGTGACCAATGGACCTTGCCCTTGGCCGCGATCGCGCCCGTGAACCAGACCCGCGACCGCGGATCATAGGTGTCGGTGAGATCCTCCTCGACGTTGGTGGTCGCGCCCTTGAGGTCGCGGCGGGTCCAGGTCGTCCGGCGCTGTTCGCCGGTACGCTCGATCACCTTGGTGTCGATCGCGCCGCCGGGCTCGCGCTTCACCATCATGAAATCGCCTTCGGTGTTGGCGTAGCTGATCAACGCGAGCTGAGCGTTGTCGTACAGGACCTGCCACCCCATCGCCTCGGCGCCACCCTGCGGCGCACCCAGGAACAGCCCGTCGGACAACACGCCACGCAGCAATTCGACGGCACGCGGCGCCGGGCCGAGATAGGCGTCCACCTCACGCGAGATTCGCTGTTGCTGGGACTGGATCACCTCGTCGGCGAGTTG
>JANNTF010000330.1:0-2059 GCA_031403455.1 Alphaproteobacteria bacterium
GTGTGCCCGAGCCCGCTTCGATGGCGCTGTTCGGCGTTGGCATGCTGGTTCTCGGCGCCGCTCGCCGCCGCCGCAGCTAAAGCCGTCTGCTCCGGTTCCCCGCCGCAAGGTGGGAGACATTCTGTAAAAGCCAGAGCAATACTACCTCACTGAAGCGGCCGAAATGTTTGGCTGCGCCGGAGCAAAACTGCGGCAGTTGGCGTCCTGAGTGTGAAATCGCGTCCAACCGTGACCCCGCCCAATCACCAGATTTTATATCCCTATCAATGAATTAGACTCAGCTGACGGTGGGGTCAAAGTTGGACGCGATTTTGCAGGTTCGCCTTGTGCTCGTCGCTGCCGGATCATCGCGAAGGTAGATTCGACCGTGGCCTGCAGTGTTCGAGCCATTGGGCGGGATTCGGACGGATCGGTGGACCCTAGGCTGCGATGCAACTCCCTGCGCTCGAAGACTGTCCGGAGGTCGTCAGGGACGCGGATACGGAGATGGAAGCGACCGTTGCGCTTGGTCGTGGCGGAGATCGACATGGCAGGCCTCATGGAGCAATGCGTGGAGCAAATGCTCTGGCCACCGAGTTATCTTATTGATGTTGCGGTAGCTGGCGGAAGGGGAGGGATTCGAACCCCCGATGCCCTTGCGGGCATGCCGCATTTCGAGTGCGGTGCATTGAACCGCTCTGCCACCCTTCCGCGGTTGCTGTCGGTCAAAATTCGGCCGGGAAGCTATCGAAGCATCCACGTCGTCGCAAGCGTTGAGCGTCGGCCGTGCCCAATCAGTCCCGTGCGGTCGGCACCACCCCGCGATGCGTCACGCGGAGCGCGTCTACCCCCGCGCGGTCGATGCGGTTGCGCCAGGACAAGATCTCCTCCGCCGATAGGCCGTAGCGCTCGCAGGCGTCTTCGATCGTCATCTCGCCGGCGAGGATTGCCGCCACGACAGCCGCTTTGCGTTTCTGGACCCAGCGCTGGACGCCGGGCGGCGGCGGTGGATCGACGGAGACATGGTGGAGCGGCGTGTCGTGCAATGGCTCCACACGCAAGACCGAGCGCCGCCGTGCGCGGCTCAGGTCGGTGGGGCTGGGCGTGAGGTGATGGTCGGTGCTCACTGGGATGGGGTTCTGGCGCTGCGCCAATTCGTCCTCGGTCGGTTGCTGTCGGCACCTTGAACTGTCGCGTTTCTGGCGGGATGCGACAGTGATCGGGGTCACTGGGGCGCTGCGCCACGATGCGGTGGCGCAGAGTTTTTCGTTTGATCTCAAGAGTTTGAAACCGGATTTCGGCGCTTGACAGGGCGCGGGCTCATGAAGATTATCCGCGCCCTATTCGCCGCCGGGCCGCCACGGGTCGTCGCGGCGCTTCAGCGTGTAAGAACGGCGCTTATCGGCGCGCCCAAAGTCGGAAGGCCTCGGCCATGTATGCAGTGATCAAAACCGGCGGCAAGCAATACAAGGTCGCCAAGAACGACGTCATCGTCATCGAGAAACTCGAGGCCGAGACCGGTGGCACGGTGGAGTTCAAGGATGTGCTGATGGTCGGCGGCGATGGCGCCACGCAGATCGGGACACCTCATCTCGCCGGCGCGCTGGTCAAGGGCACGGTGCTCAGCCAGCAGCGCGGCGACAAAGTCATCATCTTCAAGAAGCGCCGGCGGAAGAACTCGCGGCGCAAGAACGGTCATCGCCAGTTCGAGACCGTCATTCGTATTTCGGAGATCGTGGCCGCCTGAGGGCGTCCGATCGATAGCAGCGGAGACAAGTCATGGCACAGAAGAAAGCGGGCGGTTCGTCTCGCAACGGACGCGACTCCGATGGTCGTCGCCTCGGCGTGAAGGCCTATGGCGGTGAAGCCGTCAAGGCCGGCAACATTCTCATCCGGCAGCGCGGGACCACCTATCGCGCCGGAACGAATGTCGGCATGGGGCGCGACCACACCCTGTTCGCGTTGATCACCGGGAAGGTCGCATTCGCGCGCCGCACCGGCGGCAAGGTATTCGTCTCGGTGCAGCCGGGGGCGATCGCGGCCGAGTAGCCGTTCCTCCTCCCGCCCAGCGAGTTTGAAC
>JANNTF010000331.1:0-7615 GCA_031403455.1 Alphaproteobacteria bacterium
GCCAATTCGGTTCGTCGCAAGCGACCGAACAGGCCGTCCGTGGATAACGCTCCTCGACCCTCGTGGCGTCCACGAAACGGGGGCCAGTTCAGATGTGTGCATCCCCTAGCTCGAGTCGAGGAGGGACGACTGATCGACGCAGGTCGGTGTGTCACGTACGAAGGAATCCTGCCTAGCGCGCGACACCCAGGCCGAGGCGCGTGCAGGCGCGCCGCCACAGGCCGCGGGCGACGTCACCAAGGATCGCGAGCCGGCCGCGCTGGCGCATGCGAAAGCGCAGGTAGTGGGTGAATCCGACGGCGAAGCCGATCGGCCCACGCGTCTTCTTGGCGCGCAAATAGTCGATGAACAGCACGCGCAGCCGGCCCAGCGGCGTGCGCGACAGCTCATCGGCATCGCGCAGGATGGTCGTGTTCTCGAGCCTCTCGATCAGCGTGATCGGCCGTGCGGCCAATCGAGCGATCACTGCCGGCGGGAAGGGTGCGGCGAACCCGTCGCGCAGATGCTCGCAGCCCAGACGCAGCCGGTGCGAGGCGCGAAGCGCGTCCGCAGCCGCGAGGAAGCGCTCCCAGTCGATCGGCTCGACGGGGTTGCGCAGCACCGTCATCGCGTCGGCGATCCACCGGATCGGCGGCACCTCGCTCCACCGCACGCCATGCACGATCGTGTGCAGCAGGGTCATCGTCGAATCCGGTCGCAGGCTGGCAACGGCGCCGACCTGCAGCGGGCGCGCCCCGTCCCAGAAGGCGCCATCGCCGCTGCCGTCACAGGATTCGATGAGCGGATGCCAGTGGAGGTCGATCTCGAGACCGCTCGGCGCGATCAACGGCAGGGCATGCCGGAACTCGAGCGCTTCTTCGGAGGCCTGCGGATGGATCGTCCAGCCCTGCCCGAGCATGAGCGTCACGGCGCGCCGCGACTCCTGCGGCTGGACCAGCAGATCGACATCCGTCATCGGGCGCAGCGCGGGATGCTTGTAGTGGGCGAGCGCCAGTGGCGCTCCCTTGAGCAGCATGGTGCGGATGCCGGCCTGCTCGAACGCGCGCAGCGCCGGCTCGAGGTCGCGGAACAGCGTCTGCGACTTGAACCAGGCCAGGCGGTAATTGCCCTTGAGCCGGCCCATGAACGAGTCCTCCACGTCAAGCCGCTCCAGATTGCGATAGGCGAGCGGCAGGAGCCGGTACGTGCCGATTTCGAACTCGGCGTCGAGATCGGCTTCCCGGCGCCAGGACCGGAACGCCGCGCGCGCCTCGTCGCCATCGAGCAGCGCCGCGCGGAGCATCAACGCCTGCAGCCGCGTCGGCCAGAGCCCACCGCGAGATTCGCTTGGCCGTACCTCAGCCATCGCCGTCCGTCCGGGCCCGCCGCCGAAGCAGCGACGCATGGAGGGCGCGGATGTAGTCGTTCTGGCGCTGCCGCTCGCGCGTCACCGTATTGGCGCCGTGGATCCGCCTGCGGAGCACGATGTCGGGGATCGGCACTTCGACGAGCCCGGCCTCGGCCGCGCGCGCGACCCAGTCGAGCGTCTCGCCGATGCGCAGCGACGCATCGAAGTGTCCCACGCGCACGAAGGCGCCGCGTCGTAGCAGCATCGATCCGGCGAAGCGGCCGGGCATGGTCGCGGCGATCGGCGCCAGGCGGGACCGCGCCTCGGCATCGAGTTCCGGCGTGACGAATTGTTCGATCACGCCGAAGACGCACTCCGCATCCGGTCGCGTCTCCAGCACCGCAAGCCGTCGGGCGAGGCTTGCCGCCGGCCAGAGGTCATCGGCGTCCAGGAAGGCCAGTAGCGGTGCAGCGGTCTCCGCGACACCACGGTTGCGGGCCGCCGCGATACCCGCATTCGCCTGGCGGACGAGTCGCACGCCGCGGCAGAAATCCTGCGCGATGGCTGCACTGGTGTCGGTGGAGCCGTCGTCGACGACGATCACTTCCATGGGCGCGGGATCCTGCGTCACGATGCTCTCGAGGGCCGCGGCCAGATAGGCGGCGGCGTTGAAGCACGGCACGACGACACTGACGGGCGCTTGCACCCGCATCCTGCTCTGACCCTCGTCCATCGCGTCGTCCGTCACTCACCTTGCTGAACGCTTCTACCAATGCTGCGCGACGCGCACGCCATAATAAAAGGACTCAGACGCGATCATGGTTAACCGCGCGCCGATCGCCTGGGTTCGGTGTCGCGAGACGGCGGAGCATCGCCGGCGCGAACCGGCGGTCGTCATGGCGCGCGCGCAGCGAAGCCTGTGTCTCGAGCGTCGGCGCGAAGTCGGCGGGGCGATCGAGCATGCGCTGGAGCGCGGCCGCGATCTCTTGGGGTCGCGTGGTGTCGACCGCGAGGCCGAGCCCATGGCGTCGCACATACTCGCCCATGAGGCCGTACTCCTGGCCGAGCACCGGTCGCCCATGAGCGGCGGCGAGCAGCAGGATGTTGCTCGACCCGAGATGACGCTGATAGGGCACGAGCACGATGTCGCTCGCCCTGAAATAGGCGCCGACCTCTTCCTGCGGTACGTGCTCGGCGCGTCGTACGACCTGAACCAAACCTTGCGCCGCGAGCGGCTGCAGCCGCGCCTGCAGGAGCGCCGGGTCGATCCCGCTCTCCGGGCCAGCCATGAGCAGGCAGACGCGCCGTTGCGATGCCGGCGGCATACCTGCCAACGCATCGAGAAGCTGCAGGATGCCCTTGCGTGGCTGCGGCTGGCCGAAGAACAGCAGGATGCTGCGTCCCTCCTCGACACCGAGGCGGTGGCGCAGGCGCCCGACATCCGCATCGCCGTCCGGCGGCAGCGGGACCGGATCGTCGAGCAGGAAGACCCTGTCGCGGTGCTCGGATCCGACCGCTTCGCTGAAGAACGGATCCAGCGTGAAGATCGTATCGACGTCGGGATGTCCGAGAAGACGGGCGACGGTGAGGCGCTCCTGCAGTTGCGCCATCTCAACGCGGCGTTCCTTCGCATGACCGGTGAAGCGGCTGTAGTGAAAGCTAGGCCTGAAGAAGATCCCTGAAACGCGGCACGGCGCCCGCGCATGCGACGCCAGCGGATAGTAGCAGGCGTCGAGAAACATCAGCACGAGATGGGCGGCGTCGAGCGCGCGCGCCTCGCGGCATGCGAGCGCCCAGGTGACGGAGGACCGCTCCGCGGGATCGAAGGCACCGGTGAAGACGCCGTGGGCGGACACCACGCGACTCGCTGGCGCCGAATCGATCGCCGCCTCATCCGCCTCGCCGTAGACGCGCAGGCAACCGCGATCGCGCGGCAGCGCGCGGCACAGCGCGACCATTTCGGGGTGCGCGGCGACGCAGCGCGGCGACACGACGAGACAGAGCTCGACGCCGTAATCGGTACGCGCCGCCTCTTCGAGCAGCAGTCTCAGGAAGTACGGATGATGGCCGTGATGCGACGCCTCGAAGAGGACGATCCGGGCGCGCGCCGTGGGCGTCCTCATGCCGGATCCGCCAGCACAAGATCGACCGCCTCCCCGCCCCCGAGGCGCAACGCCGCCCGCAACGCCGCCGCCGCGATCGACGGCGACGGCAGCCGCCGCGCCGCGCGGCACAGATAGGCCTGGACCCGCCAATGCGCGCAGCCGAGTTCGATCGCGCGTCGGTACTCGGCGACTGCGACAGCGCTGCGCCCCTGGCGTTCGAGCACGAGCCCGCTCCACAGCCGCAGCCAGGGATCGTCGGGAAAGCTGGCGCGGTAGTGGAGGATTCCACCGCCCCCCGCGTTCACGAGCACCGGACTGGCTCCAGCGATCGCGCGATCGGCGGCGAGGATGGCGTCGAGATGATGGCCCGCGATGCTGGTCTCGAAACATTCGGCGGCCTGCGCCAGGGACGTCAGGAAGAGCGCGGCGCCCGGCGTCGCCTGGGCCGGCGCATGCCGGCGATCGAGCGGCGCCCGCTCACGCCTTGGACCATCGAGAAGCATGGCGCAGTGTTCGGTGAAGCGATCGGCGAGGTCTTGCGGTGCGAAGCGCTCACGCACGACGGCGGCGGCATTGTGCCCGAGCCGGACGCGCTCCGCGGGATCGCGATGCAGGCGCTCGATCGCCCGCGCATACGCCGCCGCGTTTCCGACGAGCACACCGGTCTCGCCATCGACGACAAAGTCGCGCACGCCGCCATGCGGGAAGGCCACGACCGGCAGACCGCACAGCATCGCTTCCTGCAAGCTCTTCTCACTGGTCGCATAGGTGTCGGTACAGAGCGGATAGCCGAACACGTCGAGCTCGGCGAGCACGCTCCCAATGTCGTCGACCTGCCCCCGGAGATCGAACAGATCGTCACGCCCCAACGCCTGGGCGCGCCGGCGGATGTCGTCCACCGCCGCTCCTTCGCCGCAGACGACGACCCGAAGCCCCGGGATCGCGATGGCGGCGTGCAGCGCGACGAAGTCGGGATGCATCTTCGCGTAGTCGACCGTGCCGATATAGCCGACAGCGAAGCCGTCATGCGCAACGGTGACGACAGACTCGACGCGCGAGAAATCCGCGATCGCCGGCAGCGTCGCCCACGCGACCGGCGGCGGCCCGGCCAGCGCAGCCGCGATCGCCGGGACCTCCGCGCTCGAGGATGCGGTGAACGCGACGAGATCGGCGAAGCGCAGGACGGATTCCGAGAGGATCTGCGGCGCATGCGCGCCGAACACCTTCGACCACAGCAGCACACGCGCCGCCGGCCACTTCCGGCTCATCAGCGCGAACATGTCGGGGCTGTTCCAGAAATGCAGCACGACGAGATCGCTCGCCCCGATCGCCCGGTCGACGAACGCCGGATCCGCGCCGGTCATCACGTCGGCGCCAAGCGCACGAAGCCGCTGTGCGATCGTGCGATCGGAAGGGGCAAGCGCGATCACCCGATCGACCCGCTCGCCAATTCCGCGGCGCCGCGTGATCAACTCGACCAGCGAGCGCCCCGCACCCCCCGGCGTCAGCCGCGGGATGATGTGCAGGAACTCAGGCACGGTCCGAGCCTGCAAGGTCGTCGTCGCCGGCGATGCGCCGACGCAGCGCCCGGGCGACAGGATTGTCCTGGTCGCGCAGAAGGACGGCGTCGACCGCGGCGGCGGCTTGGACGCGCCGGTCGAGACGCAGCAGCGCCTCGGCGCGCAGGATATCGAGATCCGGGGCGTCATTGCCCAGTGACTTGAAGCGATCGACCACGATCAGCGCGTGAATGGCGCGACCTGCGGACAACAGCGTACGCGCCTCGGTCAGCACGCGGTCGATGGAGGCCCGCCCCTTTTCGCGATCGAACATCTCGCGATCGAAGTCGCGATCGGCCGCCACCGCGGCGGGTCCGCGCAGTACCGGCGGCGCGGCGAAGCGCGGCAGGTTCGCCTTCACCAGGTTGTAGTGGAGCGTGTGCGTCGCATCGGCGCCGAAGCCGAGATTGGAGACCAGGTTCACCGCGCTGACCGCGGTCAATCCCGCACCGGCCACTTTCGCCCAGGACCATTGGTAGTCCCAGGTGTCCACTTCGCCGTCATGCACCTGGCGGGTGACGTCGAGGCGATAGGCGAGCTGCTCGTCGTTGTCGATCTGCGCGGCGACGCGGGCGCGAACGGCGGGATCCTCGAAGGAGCGGACGGCGAAATCGTAGTGGCGCCAGGCGCGGCGCCAGGACGCCCAGCCCCACACGCTGCCGAGCGTTGTGAAATGGTAGTCCTGGATTTCGGTCTTCCAGCGCAGCAACGCATTCGTCCCGCTGACCATCGCCACGCGGTCGTCGTCGCGGTAGCGCGCGAGGAGCTCATCGCAGAAGCCGAAGAAGCTCGGATCGGGCAGCACGTCGTCCTCGACGAAGATCGCCTCCTCGACCTCGTCGAAAACACGCGCAACGCCGGATGCGACACGCCGGCCGCAGCCGAGATTCTCGGGCGCGTAGTCGCGGATGACCGGGCAGGGCCAGTCGATCGCATCGATCGCGTCGCGTGTCGCGGCGACCCGTCCCGCATCGCTCGCCACATCGGCGCGCGGCCCGTCGGCGATCACGTAGACGCAAGGCGGGTTCGCCGCCGCCACGATCCGACCGACTCGCGCAGCGAGTTCGGGGCGGTTGAACACAAGGAGGACGACCGGGGTGCGTGTCACGCGGCGTTTCTACCATGGCCCCCTTGCCCATCGCCGTCGATCAATCGCCGACGGCGCGTCCATACAAGGCGTGCAGCTGCGGCGTGAGTGCAGCAACCGCGTCGCGGGCGATGCGGCGCTCATCGGCCGCGCGGTCCGCGAGTTCTGCGGCGCGGGCGCGGAAAGCGGCGAGCACGGCGCGCTCGTCAAAGGCGGTGATGCGCCCGTCGCGATAGGACCATTGCCCGCCGACCATCGTGGCGCGCACCCGTGCCGGGCCGCCATGCTGCACCAGCACGTCACGAGTCGGCGCCATCGCGATCGCCGCAGCATCGTCGAGGTCGACCACCGCGAGGTCCGCGACCTGCCCCGCCGCGATCCGACCGAGCTGATCGCCGAGACCCAGCGCGAGCGCGCCGCCTTGCGTCGCCATGCGCAGGACGTCGCCGCTGCCCGGCTCGAAGCGCTTGGCTTCGCTCTGCGCGATCCGCGGCAGCATCATCGCCAGGCGCATCAGCTCGAACGGATCGGCCGCGCCGCCGGTATTCGCCGAGTCGCTGCCGAGCGCGAGCTTCGCATCATGGGCGGCGTAGCCGGCATAGGGCATGACGCCGGAGCCGAGCATGAGATTGCTCGCGGGGTTGTGGACGACGACGACCCCGCGCGCGGCGAGCAGCGCACGCTCGCCCTCGTTCGCCCACACGCCATGCGCGACGGCGAGGCCGGACGCGAGCAGCCCGTGGCGATCCATCTCGGCCACGATGCCGGTGGGCCAGGCGCGCCGCGCCTGGATCGCCTGCGCGCGCGTCTCCAGGAGATGCGTATGGGCGCCGAGACCGTGGCGATCACGCAAGCCCGCCCACAGCGTCAGCAGCTCGGGCGTGCAACGCTGCGGCGCATTCGGGCCGATCAGGATCCGGATGCGCGGCTCGCCGCGCGCGGCTGCGACGAGGGCGGCGATCATCTCCGCATAGAAATCATGCGGCGGGAACCCGGCGCCTTCGATGCGCGCGCGCAACGGCGCCGGCAGCGTGAAGCCGAGCAGATCGTGATCATGGCGATCATGCAGCATCGGAGCGTAGCCGACGCGCATGCCGCTCTCGACATGCGCGGCGAACGCCGTCTCGTGCAGCCGTACCTGCGGCGAGTGGTCGATCACCGAGGCGATTCCAGCGCGCAGCATCTCCGCCGCGCCGAGCAGGATCGCGAGACGCAGCAGCCCGGCATCGAGCGCGCGGCCCCAGGCGACGGTGAACAGCGCCCAGAGTTCGAGCGGTAAGGCGTTCTCGGTGCCACGCAGGACATTCGAATAGGCGTGGTGATGCGCGTTGACGAGGGCCGGCATCACGATCGCGCCGCCGGCGTCGAAGCGCTCGCTTGCGCGCGCGGCGAGCGATGACGCGTCGTCGCCATAGGCGATGCCGGCGATGCGCTCGCCCTCGATCAGCACCGCGCCGGGACGCGGCTCGGCGTCCCAGGCGGCGAGGATCAGCGCATTGGTGATCGCGAGGGTCATCGTGTGGCGCAGTTGTTGTGT
>JANNTF010000332.1:0-9023 GCA_031403455.1 Alphaproteobacteria bacterium
CCGCGTGCGCCAGCAGCGTTCCAGCCCGGTCCTTCGCCGATAGAATCGGCGCTTGGCCGCCATCCAGCGGCCCCCGGATGCCGAGCGCGGGATCGTTCCAGATCAGCGAGCGGTCATGGTCGGGCGCATAGAAATCCGTGCATTTGTAGAGCACCTCGGTGCCGTCCTCGAGCGTCAGAAATCCGTGCGCAAATCCGGCGGGGACCCACAGCATCTGCTTGCCTAGCGCAGTGAGTTCGATCCCGACGGCCTGGCCGAAACTGGGCGAGCTGCGGCGCAGATCGACCGCCACGTCGAATGTGGCGCCGGCGGTGACCCGCACGAGCTTTCCCTGTGTCTGCTGAACTTGATAATGCAAACCGCGCAGGACGCCGCGGGCCGACCGGCTGTGATTGTCCTGGACGAACGCCGCGCCGATCTTCAGGCGTTCAAAGGTCGCGGCGTTCCAGGTCTCCATGAAAAATCCCCGCTCATCGCCGAACACGCGTGGTTCGATCAGCGCGACATCGGGAATCGCGGTCGCAATCAGCTTCATCGATCGATGCCCCCGCGGCCATCGAGCAGGCGCATGAGGTACTCGCCGTAGCCGCTCTTGCGCAGCGGAGCGGCGACCGCCGCCAGCTGGTCGCTCGAGATATATCCTTTGCGCCACGCGATCTCTTCCGGACAGCAGATTTTCAGGCCCTGCCGATCCTCGATCACTTTGACGTAGAGAGATGCATCGATCAGCTCGGCATGCGTTCCGGTGTCGAGCCAGGCGAAGCCGCGGCCGAGAAGTTCCACGTTCAACGCGCCGGCCTCGAGGTAGAGGCGGTTGAGGTCGGTGATCTCCAGTTCTCCCCGGTGCGACGGCTTGATCGCATCGGCGTACTCGACCGCGCGCTCGTCGTAGAAGTAGAGCCCGGTGACCGCGTAGTTCGATCGCGGGGATTCGGGTTTCTCCTCGATGGTCACGGCACGGCCCGCGCCATCGAACGACACGACGCCATAGCGCCCCGGGTCATTGACGTAGTAGCCGAACACGGTCGCGCCGCGCTCGCGCTCCGTCGCGGTCTGCAGCATCGCGGCGAGACCATGGCCGTAAAAAATGTTGTCGCCGAGGATGAGCGCCGACGGCCGGCCGGCTACGAAGTCGCGTCCGACATGAAAGGCCTGAGCCAATCCGCCGGGATGGGGCTGCACGCCGTAGCTGATATCGATGCCAAGTTCATGGCCGTCGCCCAGTAGCGCCTCGAACCCCGCTCGGTCCTGTGGCGTGGTGATCACGAGGATCTCGCGAATTCCGGCCAGCATCAGCACCGATAGCGGGTAGTAGATCATCGGCTTGTCGTAGATCGGCATGAGCTGCTTGCTCATGGCCTTCGTCAGCGGATAGAGGCGGGTTCCCGAACCTCCGGCGAGGATGATTCCACGGCGCACGTCTAATTCTCCCTCTTGCGACGACTCAGCAAGATCGAACGGTGGGATGCTGCGGGTTGTTGATTTTGATGTGCCCTCGTTTTCACCGTCCAGTCGACCGAATGGTGCCGCCGTGGATTGTAGGACACGGCAGTTTAATAAAATCGATCGGCGAGCGCCGCACCCTGCGTTCGTAGTGAGTGCCTTGTACTCGCTCGTTCTATCGGGCTGTGGGGAAACTTTGGTGGGGCATTTTTCCAGAATTTGCCCGTTCAGTCGCATCGGCCACCATGTCGGCCTTCATCTTCAATTTGATCGACCAATCGATGTCTGCCGTGTTGGACAGATCGAACACGACCGCCAGGGAAAGCCTGAATTCGGCGGGTTCGATGTAGTTGATGTCGCCGGTCCAGACTCCGTTCGGCGCCGGCGGCGGAGAGGCCCCGGTGGTTTACCTAAGAATGCATCGACCACAGCTGGTCCGATTGGAGCATTGACATGGTGCTGCGCCGCACGAGATGACTTTGTCTTACCCTGCGAGACTGTGGCCGGCGGCTCGCCCTCGACCTACGCGGGATACAGCTAATTCGACATCCCGGGTAATCTGACAAGTATGCGCGTAATCCCCTGGTCCCGGCCATGACCGAGTTCCTCCTCACACATCAGAATCCTCTGCGCTTGGGCGCCTTCCTGGGCGTCTTTCTGGCCATGGCGGCGTGGGAGTTCGTTGCCGCGCGGCGCGCGCGCAGCGCTACGCGACTGCAGCGCTGGCCCGGAAACATGGGAGTCGTGGTGATCGGCGCGGTGGCGCTGCGCCTGGTCTTTCCGATCACCGCCGTCGCCTGGGCTGCCGCGATCGAGGCGCGCGGCATCGGGCTGTTCCAAATGCTCGGCTGGCCGCCGGCCATTGTCGTGCCGCTGGCCGTCGTGCTCCTCGATCTGGCGATCTGGGCGCAGCACGTGGTCTTCCATCGGATCCCGGTGTTGTGGCGGCTGCATCGCATGCATCACGCGGACATCGATCTCGATTTCACCTCGGGCGTGCGCTTCCATCCGATCGAGATCCTGCTCTCGATGGGGATCAAGTTCGCGGTGATCGCGGTGCTGGGTGCACCGGCGGTCGCGGTGCTGATCTTCGAGATCCTGCTCAACGCCTCCTCGATGTTCAATCACGGGAATGTCCGTCTGCCCGGGCGCGTCGATGCGGTGATCCGGCGCGTGCTGGTGACGCCCGACATGCATCGCGTCCATCACAGCGTCGATCGTGCGGAGACGAACGCCAATTTCGGCTTCTGCCTGCCGTGGTGGGATCGCGCGTTCGGGACCTATCGCGCTCAGCCGGGCGCCGGGCAGATCGGCATGACGATCGGTCTGCCGAGTTTCCGGGATGGCGGCGAGGCGCGGCTCGACCGGCTGCTGACGCAGCCGTTTCGCAACGATCAGGAGGTCGCGGCGCCGTAGTAGAGCGTGACGCTGTGCTTGGCCTCGGCGAAGAAGAGCCAGCGTTCGACGAGAATGCCGGCCAGCGCGGAAACGACGGCCAGCACCGCGGCCAGTCCCGCGAGCGGACTCGACAGCAGCGCGGCCGCGAGGGTGAGCAGCAAGGGCAGGCCGAAGGCGAGCGACAGCGCGACGCGACGCAGCTTGAGCGCATGCTTGCGTGCGATCTGGAAACCCATCTCCCGCATCAGATAATTGCTGCCGGTATGCGGCGGCTCGAGCAATCGCACGACGCCCGACGCGCCGAGGCCGGTGGCCGTCGCCGTCGTCGAGACCGACGGCGAATGGTCGACATGGCGCCAGTAGCGCTCCTTGAGCATCACCGCGAGCGCCGTCGCCAGCGCGCAGATCGCCGTCAGCGCACGATCGGGCGCGGCGAAGAGCTGGAGCAATGCATCGAGTATCAGGGCGCCGCTCATCAGCGACAGCGCGAGATAGACCGGCACGACGTGACCATTGCACCAATGGCGGATCGGCTTGAGCGAGCGATAGATCATCGCCGTGCACCAGACCGTGATCATGGCCATGATCGCCGCCGCCAGCGCGGCCAGCGTCAGGATCGTGGCGCTCGCGCCGCCGACGATCCAGCCGAGGCCGAACAGCGCGAGCGGCACGTAGGTGACGATTGCGGCGACGCCCTCGCGACTCAGCCAGGAACTCCGGACTTGGCTGAAGGCGCGCCACGCGCGCTCGGGATGTCCGAGATGGAGGGTGGAAGCGAGCAGCCCCGCGGTGATCAACGCGGTGCCGAGACCGAGCGACCAGAAGCCGAACCAGGCGCTCGTGGGCAGCCGGCCGAGCGCGAACCAGAGTCCGGTTAGGGCGACCAATCCATAACCGGCCCCGGATGCCGTGGTGAAGAAGATGACGGAGAAAGCAGGATGCATGGCGCGGCGCTCAGCGCGAGAGCACGCGATCGAGCCACCGCAGCACGGGATGCAGCGCGTTGGGATCGATCACCGGCTCGAGGGCTTCCTTGGCGGAGCCGCTGCAGCCGGAATTCTTCTTGGGTCGCGGCGGCAGGTACCGGTTGACCGGCTTGTAGTCGAGCTCGGGCATCAGCTCGTAGCCGCCGCGCTCGGCCACCAGTTTGGAGACGTCCGAGTTCGGATCGCCGAGATCGCCGAAATGGCGTGCGTTCGCGGGGCAGGTGGAGACGCAGGCCGGCACGCGATCTTCTTCGGCGAGGGTTTCGTTGTAGATCTTGTCGATGCACAGCGTGCATTTCTTCATCACGCCGACATCCTCGTCGAACTCGCGCGCGCCATAGGGGCAGGCCCAGGAGCACAGCTTGCAGCCGATGCAGGTGTCCGGATTGACGAGAACGATACCGTCCTCGGCGCGCTTGTACGATGCGCCGGTCGGGCAGACCTCGACGCAGGCGGGAGTCTCGCAATGCAGGCAGGATTTGGGGAAGTGGACCGTGCGTCCGGTGTCACCGTCGTCGACTTCGAACGAATGGATGCGATTGAACCACACGCCGCTGGCGTCGCGTGCATAGGGCACCAGATCCGTCATTGGCGCGGAGTGGCCGCTGGCGTTCCACTCCTTGCAGTTCACGGCGCAGGCATGACAACCCACGCAGGTGTCGAGATCGATGACGAGCCCGAGTTTCTTCTGGCCGGGCTCGGGGCGCATGTAGCTGGTCATGGTTTTTGATTCGCGTTGTAGCGGAGGATGTCGGGGGCAGGCTTGATGCCGGCGGGCCGTGCCAGCGTCGGGAAGCTCGGACTGGGTACGCCGATCTCGTGCGGCAGGCATTTTTCGAGCCGGATCCGCAGATCGTACCAAGCGGCCTGACCCGTGACGGGATCCGCGTTGGGCGAACGCTCGGGGCCGGGCAGGAGCTCCGCGATCGCGTGATTGAGCAGGAAGCCATTGGTGGCTTCGCGCGCGTCGCTCGCGAGATTCCAGGCGCCGGAGCGCTTGCCGATGGCATTCCAGGTCCAGACCGTATCCGCGTTGCAACCGTCCATCAGGCGGATCTGCGCCTTGACGCGTCCGTGATGGGAGATGATCCACACCCAATCGTCGTCGACGATCGCGAGTTTCCCGGCCGTCTTGCGATTCACATACAGGCGGTTCTCGCCATGGATCTGTCGCAGCCAGGCATTCTGCGAATGCCACGCGTGATACATCGCCATCGGCCGCTGCGTGACGGCGTGCATCGGGAACTGCGAACGATCGACGGCCGCTTCTTCGAAGGGCATGTACCAGAACGGCAGCGGGTCGAGATATGTCTCGATCCGGCGGCGCAGATGCGCCGGCGGCTGAACCGCGCCGTGACCCCGCGCGGCGAGCCGAAAGCGCTGCAACGGTTCGGCATAGAGCTGCAGGATGATCGGGTCGGGCTTGTCGATGAGGCCGAGCTTCACCGCCTCCTCGAGATAGCCCTTGTTCGCATATTTGAAGTAGAGCGTGTCCGCCGGCAGATGATGGCGCCAGAAGCAGCCATTCTCGACATAGCGCTCCAGCTGTTTCGTGTTGGGCGCGCCCTTGCCGGGCGATGCGCCATCGGCGCCGCGCCAGCCGGCGAGCGGCCCGATGCCGGGACGGCGCTCGTGGTTCACGATGTAGTCGGGATAGAGGCCGGGAAATTTTGGCGTTCCGTCGGGTCGTGTGAAGCCGGGCAGCTTGAGGCGCGCGCCAAGCTCGATCACCACATCCTGGAACGGCCGCACGTCGCGGTCGGGCTTGAGGATGGGCTGGCGAATGGCATCACCCGGTCCCTCGGGCGATCCGATCGGACGATCGAGCAGCGAGATGCAGTCCCAGCGCTCGAGATACGTCGTGTCGGGCAGGATCAGATCGGCGTAGGCGACCATCTCCGAATAGAACGCATCGGAGTAGATGATCTTCGGGATCTTGTAGCCGCCGTCCGCGTGCGTGTCGGTGAGCTTGGCGATCGTTCCGGCGCTGTCCATCGACGAGTTCCACGCCATGTTCGCCATGTACATGAACAAGACATCGATCGGGTAGGGATCGCCGGCATGCGCGTTGGCGATCACGCGATGCATCAAGCCATGCGCGGAAAGCGGCGCCTCCCAGCTATAGGCCTTGTCGATACGCGTCGGCTTGCCGTCGGCGTCGACCAGCAGATCCTCCGGACCCATCGTGAAGCCGAGCGGCATGCCGCCGAGCGGCGTGTTCGGGGCGACCGTCTTGCCGGCGGGTTTCGGGCCGCCCGGCATCGGCTTCGGGTAGGGCGCCTTGTAGCGCCAGCTGCCGGGACGATCGATCGCGCCGAGCAGCATCTGCAGCACATGGATGGCGCGGCATGTCTGGAAGCCGTTCGAATGCGCAGAGATCCCGCGCATCGCATGGAACGATACCGGGCGGCCGACCATCGTCGCGTGACGACGCCCGGCCCAGTCGGTCCACGGCTGGTCGATCACGACCGGCTGTTCATAGGCCGCGTGCACGAGCTCGGCCGCGATGCGTCGGATCATCGCGGCCGACACGCCGCATTGCGCAGCGACGTTGTCGGGCGCGTAGCGCGCATCGAGATAGCGCTCGGCGATCAGCTGGAACACCGGCACGCATTTGCCCCACTCCGGGACATTCAATTCGCCGACGAGGCGCGGCTTGATCTCTGCCGACAGGGCGGAGACGGGCGCATCGCGCTCCGCATCCCAGGCGAGAGGCTGGCCCGCCGCGTCGCGCGCGAACAAGCCGTCATTCGCGCTGCCCGGTTCGCGCAGCACGAGCCAGGGCGCATTGGTGTAGCGCACGAGAAAATCGAGATCGAGCTTGTCCGCTCTGAGGATTTCGTGGATCAGCGCCATCACGAACAGGCCATCGGTGCCAGGCCGAATGCCGATCCACTCATCCGCGACCGCGGAGTAGCCCGTGCGCACGGGATTGACCGACACGAATTTGGCGCCGCGGGCCTTGAGCTTCGACAACCCGATCTTGATCGGATTGGAATCGTGGTCCTCGGCGACGCCGAACATCAGGAGATACTTGGCGTGATCCCAATCGGGCTCACCGAACTCCCAGAAGCTGCCGCCGATCGAATAGAGCCCGGCGGCGGCCATGTTCACCGAGCAGAATCCGCCATGGGCGGCGAAATTGGGTGTCCCGAATTGCGCCGCCCACCAGCCGGTCAGCGACTGGCTCTGATCGCGGCCGGTGAAGAAGGCGAGCTTGCGCGGATCGGATGCGCGGATGTCGCCGAGCCATTTCGTCGCGAGCGCCAGCGCCTCGTCCCAGGAGATCTCCTTGAACTCGCCGGCGCCGCGCTCGCCCACGCGCAGCAACGGTCCGGTGAGCTTGGCCGGAGAGTATTGCTGCATGATTCCCGCGGAGCCCTTGGCGCAGAGCACGCCGCGATTCACGGGGTGTTTCTTGTTACCTTCGATGTAGCGGATCTTGCCGTTCTTGAGGTGAACCTTGATGCCGCAACGGCACGCGCACATGTAGCAAGTCGTCGTCTTGACCTCGTCGGAAATCGGCTGCGAGAGATCGATCGGCATCTCGCCTTCGTACGGCGGCATGGGCGCTTCCTCTTGAAGGGTCGGGACTTTGGCCGTCCGTCACCGGCGCGTCAAAGATTCTGATCTTCGGGGCGGCCGACCGACGCCGATGTGCAAATCCTCAGATGACGTTGAGTTCCCGGATCGGACGATTGTCGCGCACGCGCTCATAGCCGAAGAGCCGGACATCGAGACTCGCGTAGCGACCTTGGCTGATCCACTCCGCGATCGCGCGACCCGCGGCGGGTGATTGCTGCATGCCATGCCCGGAGAAACCGTTGATGAACAGAAAATTGCCCAACTCCGGATGCGGGCCGAGCACCGCGTTGTGGTCGAGCGTGTTGACTTCGTAGTGCCCGGCCCAATCGCCGACGAGTCTGAGCGTCTCGAGGGCGGGCACGCGCGCGGCGATGGTCGGCCAGACCGGATCGTCGAAGAAGCCGTGATCGACGTCGAAATCCGTCGCGTCGACATCCTCCGCTTCGCTCGGCGATACGCCGGCGATGAATGTCTCACCCTCCGGTCGAACCCAGACGCCATTGCTGTCGATCAACAGCGGGAAGCCCGGAAGCACCGCGGGCGTCTTGAACACGAAGACCGAGCGCTTGCGCGGGCGCACCGGCAGCTCGATGCCCGCAAGTGCTGCGACCAGACCGGCCTGCGGCCCCGCGGCATTCACGAGCGTGCCACAGGTGATGCGCTGGCCATCGGCGAGCTGCACCGCGTCAACCCGTGTCCCGCTGTGTTCGATCGCCGTGACTTCGGCCTTGATGAAGCGTGCACCCAGGCTGATCGCCTTGCGCCGGAAAGCCTGCATCAGCGCCGGACCATCGAACCAGCCTTCGCCGGTGACGCCAAATCCCGCGCCGCCGACGCCATCGGTCGTGATCCAGGCGAAGCGCGCGCGCATCTGCTCGGGTGTGAGAAAGGCGATATCCGCGCCGTGCGCCTGCTGCAGGGCGACGTTGCGTCGGAGCAGATCCACATTGTCCGGGGCGGCGAGGATCAGATACCCCGGCTCCCGCAGGCCGATCGACAAAGCTTCGCCTTCGACCGCGAGGTGATCGGCCACGTGCCGCAGGAATTCGATGCCGAACATCGACATCTGGATGTTGAGGGGCGTCGAGAATTGCTGCCGGATGGAACTGGCGGACAGCGCCGATGTAGCGAAGCGATAGCTCGGGTCGCGCTCGATCACCAGCACGTCGCCGGTGAAGTCCGGAGTGCTGCGCAGGAAGAAGGCGACGGCGCTGCCCATCACGCCGCCGCCGATGATGACGACATCGGCCGATCTGTTCATGCCCGCGCATTCTCATGGCCGCCGATCGTAGGTCAAGTCGCGAGTTTTTTCGGGTCGGGCTCGCTGCCGCGAAAGACGCTCGCAACACTGCCGGCGGACGGGGCTGTCGTTGATGACGTGGCGGCGTAAGCGACGACGACCGGCAGGTTTTGCGTCGCGGATAGAGACAACAGCGGTAGAGACGCTGAAGCCGGTGACGACAGGTTGCGCGTGCCGCGCCGGCGCTCGATGCCGCCGGTGACGGTGGGGCGCGACGGCGTCAGAACTTGAACTTGGTGCGCGTCGGCTGGCGAAGGCTGGCGCAGAATGTCCGGGACGTCGCCGGTGCGCGTCGCCACGGTGACGGCGTC
>JANNTF010000333.1:0-1179 GCA_031403455.1 Alphaproteobacteria bacterium
GACGACTCGCCGCCCCGGCAGGATGCGCTGCGACTTGAGCAGGATCGTCGCGGCCGCGAGTCCGATCACGCCGGGCAGCGTCCAGCCCGGCACCGGGAGATGACGCTCGAGCGCGCCGGTCGCGACGATCAGCGCATCCGCCTCGAACTCGGTCGCGCCGCCGGCGGCGAGCGCCGCGATACGAAACCCCGTCTCGACATGCCACACGCGATGGCCGAGCGCGATGCGCACGCCGGATCGCTCGAGGCGCGCGCGCAAGGCGTCGCCATCCTGATCGCCACGTCCGAAGATCGGGCGGCGATGCACCTGGCCACCGGCCGCATCGGCCTCGTCGAGGATCGTCACGCTCAAGCCGAGCGCGCCGGCTTCGATGGCGGCGGCCACGCCGGCGGGCCCGGCGCCGAGGATGAGAACATCGCTGCGTTCGGTCATGCCGCGCGCTGGAATTCCATGCCTGCTCGCAGCGTCACGCGGCAGGCTTCGACGCGTCGTCCCTCCAACAGGACGACGCATTCCTGGCAGACGCCCATCGCGCAGAACAACCCGCGCGCGCGGACGCCGGCGGCGAGCAGGGCCGTCGCAAGACTCTCGCCGTCATGCGCTGGGATCGGCTCGCCGTCGAAACGGATCGTGATGCGAGCGCCGCGCTCCTCATCGCCGCCGATGCGCAGGCCCGCCATGTCAGCCGCGCAGCAGGCCGAGCTCGATCATCACCCGCCTCAGCTTGTCGAGATCGGCGGCGTTCAACGGCAGCACGGGATCGCGCGGCACGCCGGCCGGCAGACCGAGCAGATTGAGCGCGGCCTTGAGCGCGGCCGGCCAGGTGCCCATGCCCATCAGCGCCTGATAGATCACGGTCAGCTTGTAGTGCAGCGCCGCCTGCACCGGCCCCGGCGCCTGCCGCGCGAGCGAGACCAGCCGGCCGGCATCGGGCCCGAGCAATTCCGGCCCGGTCGCGATGTAGCCCTGCGCGCCGAGCGCGATGCCGGGAAAGATGAAGTGGCAGGGGCCGACCATGATCGCGAGGCGATCGCGGAACTTCTCGATGAGATGCGTGTGGTGGAAGAAGTCGCGATGCGACTCCTTGATGCCGATGACCGGCGCGACATGCATGATCGCATCGAGATCACCGAGGGGCAGCTCGATGCCGCCGGTGCGGCGCGGCGAGTTGTAGGCGAC
>JANNTF010000334.1:0-2812 GCA_031403455.1 Alphaproteobacteria bacterium
CTCACCGGCGGGCTCGGCCATGTCAACGTGATGGGCAGTCTGATCTTCTCGGGCATGTCCGGGTCGGCGATCGCGGATGCCGGCGGCCTCGGTCTGCTCGAGATCAAGGCGATGAAGGCGGACGGCTATCCCGTGGCCTTCGCCGGCGCGCTCACCTGCGCGTCCTGCATCATCGGGCCGCTGGTGCCGCCGTCGATTCCGATGGTGCTCTATGGCGTGATCGCCAACGCCTCGGTCGGCGCGCTGTTCCTGGCGGGAATCGTGCCGGGGTTGATGACCGCGCTCTTCCTGATGGTCCACGTCTATTTCTACGCGCGGAAGCGGAACTTCCCGCGCCACCCGCGCGCCAGCCTGTGCGAACTCGCGGCCGCGTTCCGCCACGCCTTCCTCGCCCTGCTGACGCCCGTCATCATCATGGGCGGCATCTTCGGCGGCATCTTCACGCCCACCGAGGCCGCGGCCGTCGCCGCGATCTACTCGCTGCTCCTCGGGCTGTTCGTCTACGGCGACATGAAGTTTTCCGACCTGCCCAAGATCTTCAAGGAGGCGGTGAACACTTCGGCCGTGGTCGGCTTCATCGTCGCCGGCGCGAGCCTGTTCAGCTGGGTCCTCGCCCGCGAGCGCGTGCCGCAGCAGATCGCCGAGGCCTTCCTCGGCATCTCGGATAATCCGCATGTGGTGCTGCTCGTCATCAACATCGTGATGCTGATCCTCGGCTGCTTCATGGAGGGCATCGCGATCATGATCCTCATGGTGCCGGTATTCCTGCCGGTGATCCAGCAGCTCGGCATCGATCCCGTGCATTTCGGCGTCGTCGTGGTGATGAACCTGATGATCGGGATCCTCACGCCGCCCTTCGGCGTCGCGCTGTTCACCGTCGCGAAAGTCGGCAACATTCCCTTCGAAGTGCTCGCGCGGGCGATTGTGCCCTTCCTGCCGCCGCTGATCATCGTGCTCGTGCTCATCACGCATTTTCCCATCCTCGTGATGTGGCTGCCGCGGCTGGCCTACGGTTGACAGGAGTTCGAGACGATGTGGGCACCAAGCGAGCGCTACCCCGATCCGGCGGTCGAAATCCTCGATCCGGCATTCACGAAGTACCGGATCTTCAGCGCGGCGGTGGAACGGCTCGCGTCAGGGTTTCGCTGGGCCGAGGGTCCGGTGTGGTTCGGCGATGGACGCTTCCTGCTGTGGAGCGACATCCCCAACAACCGCGTCATGAAATGGGAGGAGGAGACCGGCGCGCTCAGCGTGTTCCGCAAACCCTCCAACCACGCGAATGGCAACACGCGCGATCGCCAGGGCCGGCTCGTCACCTGCGAACATGGCGGCCGACGCGTCACGCGCACCGAGTATGACGGCTCGCTCACGGTCATTCTCGACGCGCATGACGGCAAGCGGCTCAACTCGCCCAACGATGTCGTGGTCAAGTCGGACGGCGCGATCTGGTTCACCGATCCGCCCTTCGGCATCCTCGGCACCTATGAGGGCCACAAGGCGACTCCGGAATCGCCGCACAACATCTATCGCGTCGATGGCGCGACCGGCGTTGCGAGCGCGGTGGCAATCGACCTGCGCGGGCCCAACGGTCTCGCCTTCTCGCCCGATGAGAAAATCCTCTACGTCGTGGAATCCCGCGCCACGCCGAACCGGCTCATCCTCGCCTTCGACGTCGTCGACGGTGGCAAGGCGCTCGCCAACAAACGCGTCTTCATCGATGCCGGGCCCGGCACGCCGGACGGATTCCGTTGCGACGTCGACGGCAATCTCTGGTGCGGCTGGGGCATGGGCAGCGCGGAGCTCGACGGGGTCGTCGTCTACTCGCCGCAGGGCAAGCTGATCGGTCGTATCCGGCTGCCGGAGCGCTGCGCCAATCTGTGCTTTGGCGGCGCCAACCGCGACCGGCTCTTCATGGCGGCCAGCAAGTCGCTCTACGCCATCTACGTGAACACCCAGGGCGCGCCCGGCGGCTGAGAAGCTACGGCGACAAGGTCGGGATGGACCATTCGTAGCCGCGCACCGTCTCGACATATTCCGGCCAACGGTAATGCACCGGCGCCGGGAAATCGCGTGGCAGGAGCGGCGCCAGCCAATTCGCGCCGCCGATGCCGCCGCCGGTGCGCTCGCTAAACTCCGCCTTGCAACGGGCCAGCGCGCCCGCATCGCTCGCCAACTCGACCAGAGTCGTCGCGATGACGCGCGCCGCGGTCAGATGCAGCGGGTCGATCGCCGCCGGCACGCCGCCCAGCGCGCTGCGTGGCCATTCCGGATAGATGTAGCCGGGCCGCGGCGGGCGCAGCATCGCGCGCCCGACATAGAGCCGCACGGTCGCGCAGTGCCACGTGTATTCGACGTAGTCGTCCGACGTGTAGTTCTTCTGCCAGCTCGGCAGATTGGCGCGGATCATCGCTTCGCCCGCGCGCGGATCGGTCAACTCCTCGATCTCCTGCATGAACGGCTCCGCCATCGGCTCCAGACCCAGCGTGCGCTGACAGGCGCGCGCGAACTCCTTCGCGGCCTCGGGCAGCTTGGGCGCACCGACCATCTCGAAATTGCGATAAGTCAGATCGGCGAGCGCGTGATTGGCGAGCCCGGGCCGCGTCTTCGTGATCCAAGCCTTGGTCAGCTTCGTGTGGGTGATGCGCGCGACGTTCTCGGCATTGTTGTCGAGAATGGCGAAGACTTTCTCCGCCATGTCGATCGTGGGACAGCGCAGCGCGTATTGGATCTGCCCCATATGCGGCGCGATGTTGTCGGCCGTCGCCTGGCCGGCCATCAGGATCGCCTCGTTGAGCGACCAGGAACCCGCATG
>JANNTF010000335.1:0-7204 GCA_031403455.1 Alphaproteobacteria bacterium
CCCTGCCGCAAGGGGGGAGGGGGTCTGTTGTGCATGGGGTGACCAAGCCGCACTCACGATGATCTCCCTCCCCCCTTGCGGGAGAGGGTTGTGGCGGGGGAGCGCGGCCGAATGATCGCCGTGAGCGATATCGCCGCCGCGACGCATGCGCCGCGTCCCTGGCGGCGAGCCGCCGCATGGCTCGCCGCGCTCGCGCCGCTTTTCTATCTCACCTACGGTGCCGCCAACTGGCTCGCCAGCCTGCGCATGCAGGTGCCGGCGATCGTGTTCGATTGGGAGCGGCATGTACCATTCCTCGCCTGGACGATACTCCCCTACTGGTCGATCAACGCCTTCTACGGCGCCTCGCTTTTCGTGTGCCGCACGCGCGACGAGCTCGATCGCCACGGCAAGCGGCTGCTGACCGCCCAGCTCCTCGCGGTCACCTTCTTCATCGTCGCGCCCTTGCGCTTCTCCTGGCCGAAGCCGGCGACGGAAGGCCTCGCCGGATTCATGTTCGATGCGCTCGCCGGCTTCGACAAGCCGTTCAATCAGGCGCCGTCGCTGCACATCGCGCTCGCGGTGATCCTCTGGGAACTCTATCGCCGGCACGCTCCGCGCTGGGCGCTGTGGCCGTTGCATCTCTGGTTTCTGCTGATCTGCGCCTCCGTGCTGACGACCTATCAGCATCACTTCATCGACATTCCCACGGGTGCGCTGCTCGGCCTGATCTGCCTTTGGCTCTGGCCGGACGACCACGACGCGCCGCTCGCACGCTGGACGATGACGGGCGAGCCGAAGCGTCGCACGCTCGCGCTGCGTTATGGTATCGGCGCGCTTGCCGTCGCGGCGCTCGCGCTCTGGCTCAACGGGATCGCGCTGTGGCTGATGTGGATCAGCGTCAGCCTGCTCCTCGTCGCCCTCGCCTACGCCGCGATCGGTGTGGAGACGTTCCAGAAATTCGACCATGGCGGCCATAGCCTGGCCGCGCGTTGGCTGTTCCTGCCGTATCGGATCGGCGCCTGGATCAATTCGCGCGCCTGGACATTCGGACAGGCGCCGTCGGTGCAGGTCACGGACGAGATCAGCGTCGGACGCTTCCCGGCGCCCGTCGAGGCACGCCGCATCGCGGTCGTCGACGTCACCGCCGAACTCGCGGCACCTCGTGGCGCGCGACGCTGGGAGTCGGTGGCGATGCTCGATCTCGTCGGGCCGACGCCGGCCGCGCTCGCCGCCGCCGCCGCCGCGATCGAGCGCGCTCGCCGCGCTGGTCCGGTGCTGGTGTGCTGTGCGCTCGGCTATTCGCGCAGCGCCGCGAGCGTCGCGACCTGGCTCGTCGCGTCGGGTCAGGCCGTCGATGCGCCGGCGGCCATCGCGACAATCCGTCGTGTGCGCCCGCGGATCGTGCTCGACGACCGAGCGGCAGCGGCCATCGGCGCCGCGGTGCCGCTCGCGCGGCGACAAGCCTGGCAATGACGCGCGACACCCGCATCGACGCCGAGGCCGCCTTCGCTTGTGCGGCTCTGCTGGAGCAGGGACGCAAGCTGCAGGCGCTATCGCTCGTACTGACCGGCATCGCGCTGTACATGCTGGTCATAGGCCACCATCCGATTGCATCGCCCAAGCACGCCGTCGTTGGGCCGGTCGTTCTACTCGGCTTCGTTGCGCTCTATTTCGCCAGCCGCGTGGGACTCGATCAGAAGCTGATGCGGCGCCTGGCGACTCAAGCCGACGACGGACGACTTGACCTCGGCGCCTTCGACGCGGGGCTTACGCTCGCCGGCCTTCGCCCCGCCGCCGCAAGCACGCGCACCCTCGGCGACCGCATCGCAGGCGCCACTCGGCTCCTGCGCAATCAGGTGATCGCGACGGTGGCGCAATTCCTCGCGCTCATCGCCGGCACGATTTGGCTGGGATCCGCGCCATGAGCATCGCCACCCGTATCACCGCGTCCGTTCTCGCCGGCGGCGCGCGGCTGCTCACCGGCGTGCGGCCCAACTGGGTCGGCTGCCTGCCCGAGCCGCGGCAGCGCATCTATCTCGCCAACCACACCAGCCACGGCGATTTCGTGCTGATCTGGACGGTACTGCCGCCGTCGCTGCGCGCGCGCACGCGCCCGGTGGCGGCCGCCGAGTACTGGTCGCGCGGCAAGCTGCGGCGCGCGATCGGGCAGGACGTGTTCAACGCGGTGTTGATCGCGCGCGAGGGCGTCAACCGCAACAACGACCCACGCACACCCCTGCTCGCCGCCCTCGATGCCGGGCACTCGTTGATCCTCTTCCCCGAGGGCACGCGCAATACGAGCGACGCGAAGCTCCTGCCGTTCAAGTCGGGTCTGTTCCATGTCGCGCGGGCGCGGCCGGAGGTCGAGCTCGTTCCGGTCTGGATCGACAACCTCTCGCGCGTGATGCCCAAGGGCGCATTGCTCCCCATCCCGCTCCTCTGCAACGTCACCTTCGGCGCGCCACTGCACATCGCACCGCAGGAACCCAAGCCCGCGTTTCTCGAGCGAGCGCGCCAGGCGCTGCTGTCGCTCGCACCGCGCGCGGCGGAGTCATGACGATGATCATGCCGCATCCCCATGCCTTCGCCCTGTTCGGCACCATCTTCGCGATCCTCGTGCTCGCATCGGCGATCGGCCATGTGCTGCAGCGCCGCGCACCGGCGGACAAGCCCAGCGCCGTGATCGAGAACCTCAATGCACGCATCAAGGCATGGTGGGTGATGGTGGTGGCGATCGCGATCGCTTTCGCCTTCGGGAAACTCGGCGTGATCCTGCTCTTTGCGTTCGCCTCCTTCGCGGCGTTGCGTGAATTCCTGACCCTGACGCAAACACGCCGCGGCGACCACTGGGCGCTGCTGATCAGCTTCTTCGTCGTGCTGCCATTCCAGTACTGGTTGCTCTGGATCGAGTGGTACGGGCTCTATGCGATCTTCATTCCCGTCTACGCCTTCCTCATCCTGCCGATCACGGCCGTGGTGCGCGGCGACACCACGCGCTTTCTCGAGCGGGTCGCCGAGGTGCAATGGGGATTGATGATCTGCGTGTTCTGCATCTCCCACGTGCCGGCGCTGCTCAATCTCGACATCCCCGACTTCGCGGGACGGCAATTGTTGCTGATCGCGTTTCTCGTCTTCGTCGTGCAGTCCAGCGACGTGCTGCAATATGTCTGGGGCAAGTTGCTCGGCCGGCACAAGATCGCGCCGGCGCTGTCGCCCTCGAAGACCATCGAGGGCTTCATCGGCGGCGTCGCGACCGCAACCGCGCTTGGCGCGGCGCTGTGGTGGATCACACCCTTCACCCCGCTGCAGGCCGCCGCCATCGCGTTGATCATCAATCTGATGGGCTTCCTCGGTGGGTTGGTGATGTCGGCCATCAAACGCGACCGCGGCGTCAAGGATTGGGGCCGGATGATCGAAGGCCATGGCGGCATGCTGGACCGCCTCGACTCGGTTGTCTTCGCCGCGCCGATCTTCTTCCACATCACCCGCTATTGGTGGACGCTCTGAGCGGCAGACATTCCACTTCCCGCCTCGGCGCGCTATAAGCCGCGGCTCGCGTGGGCCTGTAGCTCAATGGTTAGAGCGCGCCGCTCATAACGGTGTGGTTGCAGGTTCGAGTCCTGCCGGGCCCACCACGCACCCAACCGCCAACCAGGCGCCCGAGGCCTCGAGGCAGAGAAAGCATCCCGCGCAATGAAGATCACCGCCATCGATCCGTTTCAGGTCTTCTGGGGCGCCGACGGAAAATCCGGCCCGGTCAGCGCCTTCGTGCGGATCGCCAGCGATGATGGTCTCTTCGGGATCGGGGAAGCATCGCCGATGCAAGGCGGGCGCGCCTCGCTCGGCATCATCGCCACCGACCTCGCACCGCTATTGATCGGCAAGGATCCGCTCGATCACGCCGTGCTGCTGGACACGCTCTTCCACCGCTGCATCAAGCTCGGACCGGAAGGCGCGCTCACCGGCGCGCTCGCCGCGCTCGACATCGCGCTCTGGGATCTCAAGGGCAAGCTGTTCCAGCAGCCGATCTACAAGCTCCTCGGCGGTGCCTGGCGCACCCGCATGCCGTTCTATGCCTCGATCGGCAACAACGCGAAGCGCAGCGTCGACGAGGTCATCCGCGTGGTCGAGGCGCGATTGACACGTGAGCGCCCCGCACTGGTCAAGATCCGATGGGATGGCGACCGGACCGAGCTCGACAAGGACATCCCAGGCGACATCGCGAAGGCGCGCGCGGTCCGCAAGCTCGTCGGCAATTCCTTCCCCTTGGCCTTCGATGCAAACAACGGCTACTCGGTCGGGGCCGCGATTCGCGTCGGCCGTGCGCTCGAGGAGCTCGGCTATGTCTGGTTCGAAGAGCCCGTGCAGCACTACAACGTGAAGGCCATGGGCGAGGTTGCGCAGCGCCTCGACATCACCGTCTCGGCGGGCGAGCAGACCTATACGCTGCAAGCGCTCGCCGATCTGATCGACGCAGGGGTGCGTATGCTCCAGCCGGACATCGTCAAGATGGGCGGCATCACCGGGTTGATGCAGTCCATCGCGCTGGCGCAAGCGCATGGCGTCGAGCTGGTGCCGCATCAGACGCAGCCAACCATTGGACACATGGCCAATCTCCACATTCTCGCGGCGCAGATGCATCAGACCAAACCCGCGGAGCTCGCCGATAATTGGGAGCGCGCGCAGCCGGGATTCACGGCTCCACCCAGACCCGTCGACGGTCATTTCGCGCTCACCGCCGCGCCGGGACTTGGTCTCGACCTGGACGAAGAGGAGATCGCGAAGCGCCGACATACGATCGCGTAGCAACACAAAAACTCTCGGGGGAAAGCGGCCATGAATTTGAATCGACGGAACTTCCTCGCCTCGGCGTCGGCGGCGAGTCTCGCGACGGGCGCCGCTGGCGCGCAAGGCCGGCCGCCGGTCATCAGCATCGCGCGCGCAGCGTCAGTACGCTCAATCCGTCGGCGACCACGCTCGGCGCCGATAATTGGGCGTGCCGTCAGATCTACGACACGCTGGTGATTCCCGAGGACTGGACCTTCGCGATCAAGCCGTCCGATTTCCGACCGAACCTCGCCGAGAGCTGAGAGTCGTCCGCGAACGCCAAGACCTGGACCTTCAAGCTCCGGCAAGGCGCGCTCTGGCACAAGGGCAATGGCGAGGTGACCGCCGGTGATGTCGCCTTCACCTATGGCCGTCTGATCGATCCGAAGATCGTCGTCTCGAACAAGGTGCTCTATGCCGGAATCGCGGCGGTCGAGGCCACCGACAAATACACGGTCCGCTTCACGCTCAAGACTCCCGACCCGCTATTCTTCGGCAGCTGCATCTACACGATGGGCGGGAACATCCTGCCGCAGAAGGCGTTCGAGGAGCGCGGCGACAAATTCGGCCTCGATCCGATCGGCAGTGGTGCCTATCAGTTCGACCGCCTGGACCTGAGCAAGGGCGTCTATCTCAAGGCGTTCGCGCAGTATTTCGCCGGCATGGCCAATGTGCCGGAGCTGCAGGTTCTGTACCTGCTCGATACATCGGCGCGCACGCTCGCGTTCCTCTCCGGCCAGGTCGACATGATCGAAGGCGTGCGCACGCCAGGCTGGATGGCGTCGATCAAGCAGCGCAAGGCCGATGCGGCCTTCGACGGCACCAAGCCCGGGAGCATCAACACGCTGCATCTGAATCTCACGCGCAAGCCGCTGGATGATCTGCGTGTCAGACAGGCGATCCGGCTGGCGATCAGCAGCGCCGCGCTGGCCGAAGCCTATGGCGCGATGGGCGGTGCGATGTCGGGGCTCAACCCGCCGCAATTCGCAGGCTCGGTCACGGCCAGTGATCTCGCACCCGAGCTGCGCTTTGCCCATGACCCGGACCGCGCGAAGAAGCTGCTGGCGGAAGCCGGCTTCGCCGGCGGCGTCACGATCCCCTGCTTTACCAGCCAGCGCGAGGATTACGGCTCGATCATGCTGATGGTGCAGGAACAGCTGCGCAAGGTCGGCATCACTCTCGACATGCGCATCATCGATCACACCTCGATGCACAACGACAATCGCAAGAACCTGAACTCGATCATCCTGCAATCCTCGAGCTACCCGCCGGTGCCGACCCAGGCGCTGCTCGAGCAGTTCGCGTCGCGCGCGGTCGTCAAATCCGACGGCACGGGCGGCGGCAATTACAGCCATTACGGCGTCGCGATCCCCGGGGTCGACGACATCCTCGCCAAGGTTCTCGCCGAGCCCGATTTCGAGAAGCGGGTCGCATTGTGTCAGGACGTCGAGCGTCAGGTGCTGCGCGACCTGCCCAATATCGGCTTGCTGTCGCTTTCCTACGTCATCGCGCGCAATCCGCGCGTCCATGTCGGGTACGAGGTCAAATCCGGCTATGCCTATTGGCCGCTGCGGCGCGCGAAGATCGTCGCCTGATCGAGCCCGACGCGCGTGCTGCGTTTCGTCACCATCAGGATCGTCGACGCCGTCCCGACGGTCCTGATGGTCCTGACCCTGGCCTTTCTAACGCTGCGGCTGCTGCCGGGCGATCCGGCGCTCGTCGCGCTCGGCCCCAACGCCACGGCCGAGCAGCTCGATCTCTTCCGCGAGAAGCTGGGGCTGAACGCCCCGCTCTGGCAGCAATATCTCTCGTTTCTCGCCGATATCCTCACGTTGAGTTTCGGCCGGTCGTTCATGAACAACGTGCCGATCGTCGATCTGCTGTTGACCAATCTGCCCTACACGATCGAACTCACCATCGCCGCGACGCTCGTCGGCGTGGCCATCGGCATTCCCATCGGTGTGGTGTCCGCGACGCGCAGGGGGCGGCCCGTGGATTATGGCTCGCGCGTCTTCGCGCTGCTGGGTTTCGCGATACCGGATTTCTATCTCGGCGCCCTGTTCCTGATCGGCCTGTCGCTCAATCTCGGGCTCTTTCCCATCAATGGCGGCGGTGAGGGCCTGGTCGATCGCCTGCATCATCTCATCCTGCCCGCCGTGACGCTCGGCCTGATCAAGGCGGCGTTCGTGAGTCGCCTCACCCGCTCGTCGCTGCTCGAGGTGCTGGGTCGCGACTATGTGCGCACCGCGCGGGCCAAGGGCGCGCGCGAGCCGCGCGTGATCTATCGCCACGCCCTGCGCAATGCGCTGCTGCCGATCGTCACGGGTCTCGGGCGCGGCATCCTCTCGACCTTGTCCGGCTCCGTGGCGATCGAGCTGATCTTCGGTCGACCCGG
>JANNTF010000336.1:0-7747 GCA_031403455.1 Alphaproteobacteria bacterium
CCTCCGGCAGGACGATCCAGTCGTTCGGCACCTTCATGGTCGAGCGCGCTGCAGCGAGGCTGCCGGTGTCGTCCGTGTAGCCATCGCAGCGTCCCGCCTCGGCCGCCGCGAAGGCTTCCTCGGTGCGGTCGAACAGCAGCGATCCGATCTTGGTTCCCTTGGAGCGGGCGTAGTCCGCGATGTTCAGCTCCAAGGTCGCGCCGGTGACCATGCAAATCGTCGCGCCATCCAGCTTGGCGGCGGTCGTCACGCCAAGGCTCTTGCGCACCATGAATCCCTGGCCGGCATAGAAATTCACCGCCACTTCGGAAAGACCGAGCTGCGTGTCGCGCGTGAATGTGAGAGTCGAATCTCGCACGAGCAGATCGATCTCGCCCGATTGCAGGACCGTGAACCGCACCTTGGCGGTGAGGCCGATATACTTCACCTTCTCGGAATCACCCAGAACCGCCGCAGCGGCGGCACGGCAATAGTCGACATCGAAGCCGAGCCATTTTCCGGAGTTGTCCTGGAACGCGAAACCGGGAATGCCGGTGTCGATGCCGCAGATCAGTTGACCACGTTGCTTGATGGCATTCGCGGTCGGCCCCGGCGGCGCAATGTTCTGCGCCATGGCGGCGCTCGAGCCCAGCGCGACTGCGAGCGATAGACCCAGAATCTTGTGCTTCATGAAACTCCCCCATCCTGCGTTGCTGCGAGACATTGGCCCGTCTCGCGAGGCTCGAAGTTCCGATCACCCGCCCAGGCTGCACGCGGCTGAGCGATGAAGTTCTTCTCGAGACATGATGCCGCCAACCCTGGCGGGCTGGTCAACACCGAATATGTCGCACCGCGTCAAATCTCCTGAACCTCCGTGACACCGGAGAGTCCCGCGACGCGCGCGCGTGTGCCGGGAGAGATCATGTAGGTTCCCGGCAGCTGGATCTCGGCGTTTTCCTCGATGCCGAGCACGAGGTCGAGCACGATCCGCCCGCGCCCACGCTTCTCGCCGGCGATGATGTCGCGCAATCCCGGCAGAGCTGCCGGATCGTTGAGCGCGATGCGCAATCCGGCGGCAGTGTTTGCCGCGGCGGCATCCAGCAGCTGGATCGACTGCGCGAGCAGCTTTACCGCATTGTCCTCGAGCCGCGCATCGCAGGAGATCAGCAACGGCTTGCCCGCGCCGAGCAGATCGCGAACGACCGCGAGCGTTTCGGAGAAAATCGTGATCTCGAACACCCCGCTCGCATCCGAGCATTGCGCGAAGGCGAACCGATTGCCCTTGGCCGACATCCGCTCCTGCTTGCCGATGACCGACCCCGCGAGCTTCACGCGACCTGCACCACCCGCGCGCAGCCGCTGCGGCAGATCGACGGCGCGCACGACCCCCAGGCGTTTGAGCGCGAGCGAATAGGCATCGAGCGGATGCGCCGAGAGATAGAACCCGATCGATTCGAACTCGTTCTGCAGCCGCTGCGCGAGCGGCCAATCGGCGACGCTCGCCGTCATGAGTTTCGGGCGTTCGGCGATTCCACCGAAGAGATTGGACTGGTTTGAGCTCCGCGCTTCGGCTTCCGAATTCGCCTCGGCAAGCACGAGTTCGATGGCCCCGAACACGCGCGCGCGATTGCGCTCCAACGAGTCGAACGCGCCGGCCTTCACGAGTTGTTCCAGCAGCCGCTTGTTCACCTGCTTGGGATCGACGCGACGCGCGAAATCCCCGATGTCGCGAAACGGGCCATTGGCCTTGCGGTCCGCGACCAGCACCTCCATCGCCGCCTGACCGACGCCCTTGACGGCCGCGAGCGCGTAGCGCACCGCGCCCTTGGTGTCGCCCGGCTCGAACTCGACCGAGAAGGCCGCTTCGGAGCGGTTGATGTCCGGCGGCAGCAACACGATGCCCAGCCGGTCGATCTCCTGTCGGAAGATCGCCAGCTTGTCGGTGTTGGCAAGATCGAAACTCATCGACGCCGCCATGAACTCGACCGGGTAGTTCGCCTTCAGCCAGGCGGTCTGGTAGCTGATCAATCCATAGGCCGCGGCATGGCTCTTGTTGAACGCATAGCCGGCGAATTTGTCGACGAGATCGAAGATGTGGCTCGCCTTGGCCTCCTCCACGCCACGCTGCACCGCGCCCTCGACGAAGGAGTTGCGCAAGGCTTCCATCTGCGACTTGTCTTTCTTGCCCATCGCGCGACGCAGCAGATCAGCCTGACCGAGTGTGTAGCCGCACATCACCTGCGCGATCTGCATCACCTGCTCCTGATAGACCATGACGCCGAACGTCTCCTTGAGGATCGGTTCGAGCGAGACGTGCAGATAGTCCGGCTTTTCCTTGCCGTGCTTGCAGGCGTTGTATCTCGGGATGTTCTCCATCGGCCCCGGACGATAGAGGGCGACCAGCGCGATGAGATCCTCGAGCCGATCCGGGCGCATGCCGCGCACGGCATCGCGCATGCCAGCGCTTTCAAGCTGGAATACGCCGACCGTCTCGCCCTTGGTCAGCATCGCATAGGTCTTCGCATCGTCGAGCGCGATCGTCAGCGGATCGATGTGTTCGCCGCGCCCGCGTTGAATGAGATCGACTGCCCGCTGCAGCACCGTCAGCGTCTTGAGGCCCAGGAAATCGAATTTGACCAGCCCGGCCTGTTCGACCCATTTCATGTTGAACTGCGTGGCCGGCAACGGCGCGCGCGGATCGCGATAGAGCGGCACCATCTCCACCAGCGGCTTGTCGCCGATCACGACGCCGGCCGCATGAGTCGACGCGTGGCGATAGAGACCCTCGAGTTTCAGTGCGATATCGATCAGCCGCGCGACAGCGGATTCATCCTTGATCATCTGCCGCAGCACGACCTCGCCGTCGATCGCCTGTTGCAAGCTCACGGGATTGGCAGGGTTGTTCGGAATCAGCTTGGAAATGCGATCGACCTGGCCATAGGGCATGCCGAGCACGCGGCCGACATCGCGCACCACCGCACGCGCCTGAAGCTTGCCGAATGTGATGATCTGAGCGACGCGATCCTCGCCGTATTCGCGCTGCACGTAGCGGATCACCTCGTCCCGGCGCTCCTGACAGAAATCGATGTCGAAATCGGGCATCGACACGCGCTCGGGATTCAAGAACCGCTCGAACAGCAGCCCGAAGCGCAAGGGATCGAGATCGGTGATCGTCAGCGCCCAAGCGACCAGCGAGCCGGCGCCCGAGCCGCGACCCGGGCCGACGGGAATACCCTGCCCCTTCGCCCATTGAATGAAGTCCGCGACGATCAGGAAGTAGCCGTCGAACCCCATCTTCACGATCATGTCGAGTTCGTAGGCGAGCCGGTCGCGGTAGGGGCGCGCGGCCGCATTGCGCGCCGCGGCATCCAGACCCGCCGTCCAGACCGTACGCGTCAGCCGCTCCTCCAGCCCCTGCGTCGCGAGTTCGCGAAACGTTGGCTCGACGCCCTTGACGCGGGCCTTCGGCGGCGTCGGCAGCACTGGCTTCTTGACCGGCTCGAGCATGAAGCCGCAGCGTTGCGCAACAACCAGCGTGTTGTCGCAGGCCTCCGGCAGATCGCTGAACATCGCGCGCATCTCGGCTGCCGTCTTGAAGCGATGCTCGGCCGTCAGCTTGCGGCGGTCATCCTGGGCGACATAGGTGCCGTCGGCGATGCACAGCAGCGCATCATGCGCGTCGTAAACGTCCGCCGTACCGAAGAACGGCTCGTTGGTCGCCAGCAGCGGCAGATCGTGCTTGTACGCGAGCGAAATCAGCGCCTCTTCGGTCCGCTCTTCCTCGGGCAAGCCATGGCGCTGCAGCTCGACATAGAGCCGGCCAGCGAAACTGGCGGCAAGCTGCAGCAGCGTCGCCTCGGCCACCGGCGCCCTACCTTCGAGCAGCGCGCGACCGACCGGACCCTTGACCCCGCCGGTCAGCGCGATCAATCCGGCATTGAGCGCGCACACCCGCGCCAAAGTCACCTGCGGCGTCTCACCAGGCGGCGTCTCGAGAAAGGCCTCGCTGATCAGCCGGATCAGATTGGCGTAGCCTTCGGGGCTTTGCGCCAGCAGGACGAGTTGCGCCGGCTCCGGCGCCCTGAGCGCGCGCATGCTTTCGCTCTCGTAGCGCACCCAGAGTTGGCACCCGATGATCGCCTGGATGCCCGCCTCGGCCGCGACCGCGCAAAGCTCCAGGGCACCGAACACGTTGCCGGTATCGGTCACGGCGACCGCCGGCATCTTCTCGGCCTTGCACAGCGTGATGAGGTCCTTGACCTTGATCGCGCTCTCTGAGAGCGAATAGGCGGAGTGGACTCGCAGATGGACGAAGTTCGCGTGCGGCATGCCGGACATATCGGCGCGAGTCGCCCGGCTGGTCAATCCTCGGGAATGTGGACAAGCGGAGAGATCACGATGATGGACGTCGTCTTGCAGAGCCTGTGGGCCGGACTGCCGGCCCTGCTGAGCCAGTTCATGGCGGCGGCGGCGGTGTACGCGGCAGGTCTTGCCGTCTATGTCCGGCTGACGCCGTTTCATGAACTCGATCTCGTGCGCGCCGGCAACGTCGCCGCGGCGATCACCTTGGCCGGCGCGATCATCGGCCTCGCGATCCCGATCGGTGCGACGCTCGTGCGCTCGCTCAGCGTCGCCGACATCCTGGTCTGGGGCGCCGTGGCCGCCGTGCTCCAGGCCGTCGCATTCGGCATCGCGAATTTGGCGCTGCGCGGCTTGGCTGCATCGGTCGAGCGCGGCGACATCGCGGCGGCACTGGTCGCGGCGGCGAGCCAGATCGGTGTCGGTATCCTGAATGCTGGCGCCATGTCGTCCTGAGCCGGCCGGAATCGGGATCCGCCGCAGATGGGACGCTTCGATCGCCTGGTCGTCCTGGTGCTGTTCCTCGCCGGAGCGTGGGCGTTGTTCGGCGAGCGCGCTCAATCCCCGCAATCGCGCCGTCCAAGCATCGAACAGGGCGCACGGCCACGCGGCGACACCACGCCGCCGCCCGCGTCAGCGCCAAGCTTGCCGCGCAGCGCCGAGATGGCCATTCCCCCGCCCTCACCGATCGATCCGGTTTTCAGGGTGCAGGTCGAGCGCCGCAGCGGCGTGTCGATCGGGACCGCCTTCTCGATCGACCCCGACGGCATCTGGCTGACCGCCCGGCACGTCGTCGATGGCTGCAATCAAATCGGGTTGCGCGGCAAGAATGGCTGGGTGCGCGCTTCCGTGGCCTGGCTGCATCCCAGCGCCGATCTGGCCGTCTTGCGCACGCAAGGTGGCTCGGCCGCTTTCGCGCTGTCGAGCGAGAGGCTGGCGCCGGGCCAGGAGGGATTCGGCATGGGGTTTCCTCAAGGCAAGCCGGGCGCCGTGCATGGTCGCCTGATTGGCCGCTCCCAGATGCAGGCGGAGGGACGCTTCAATGGGCGTGCGCCGACCGTGTCCTGGGCCGAGCTGCGCCGGCAGCCGGATTTCGAAGGTTCGCTCGGTGGCATCAGCGGTGGGCCGTTCGTCAACGACCGCGGCCACATCATCGGGGTGATGGTCGCCGAGAGTCCCCGCCGCGGGCGCTTCGAGACCCTGGCGCCGGAACTGCTCATCAGCCTGGCCGCGCCCGACCGCGCCTTGCGGCGCGCGCCGCCGGGCAGCGCCGCGCTCTCGGTGGCACGCGACAATTTCGGACGCAGCGCCGACGGCCTGCGCGAGCGCCTGCAGATCACCCAGGCGGTG
The DNA here is from genome assembly GCA_031403455.1 of Alphaproteobacteria bacterium. Taxonomy (GTDB): domain Bacteria; phylum Pseudomonadota; class Alphaproteobacteria; order CACIAM-22H2; family CACIAM-22H2; genus CAIOSQ01. The sequence continues at coordinate 5,689 of JANNTF010000336.1, forward strand.
TGTCAGACGCGCTGATCACTCAGCCCAGCTTCGCCCCGGTCACCGTCAGGAAGGCGCTGTAGAGCGAGGTAGTCCCGCAGATGAACAGCCGGTTGCGCTTCGCGCCGCCGAACGCGACGTTGGCGACGATCTCCGGGATCATGATCTTGCCGATCAGCACGCCGTCGGGCGCGTAGCAATGCACACCTTCCCCGGTGCTGGTCCAGACGCGACCTTCGGTGTCGACGCGCAAGCCGTCGAAGAGACCGGCGGAGGATTCGGCGAACAGCATCGAGCCGCCCAGCGTTCGACCGTCCGAACTCACCTCGAGGCGGCGAATATGCCGCGGTCCGCCGGTGACATGGCTGCCGCCGGTATCGGCGACATAGAGGAACTTCTCATCCGGCGAGAAGGCCAGACCATTGGGCTTCACGAAATCGGTCGCCGCGGCGACGATCGCGCCGCTCGACGGGTCCACGCGATAGACATGACACGCGCCGATCTCGCCCGGCGCCGCATCGCCTTCGTAGTCGGAGAGGATTCCATAGTCGGGGTCCGTGAACCAGATCGAGCCGTCGGACCTGACGACCACGTCGTTGGGCGAGTTCAGGCGCTTTCCGGCAACGCGATCCGCGATGACGGTCACACGCCCATCGGCCTCGGTGCGCGTCACGCGCCGCGCGAGATGTTCGCACGTCACGAGCCGGCCTTGCGCGTCCACGGTGTTGCCGTTCGAGTTGTTCGCGGGCGCGCGAAATACCGACACCGAGCCATCGGTCTCGTCGAAACGCATCATGCGATTATTGGGAATGTCGGAGAATACGAGATAGCGGCCAGCGGCGAACCAAGCCGGACCTTCCGCCCACCGCGCCCCAGTCCACAGCCGCTCGACGCGCGCGTGCCCGACGAAGCAGGCCCCGAAGCGGGGATCGATCACCTCGAACCGCGCGCCCCCGACTTCACCGAAATACATGCTCCTCGCCTCCGATCACTTCAGGTCCGATCGAGAAAGCGATTCGCTTCCTCGAACATGCGAATGGTGTTCTGCACATTGAGCGGTCCTTCGCTCAGCGTCTCCGGATTCCATTCGCTCCGCGCGGCGGCGAAGAAATCGCCGCCATAGACATGGATCGCGCCGGTCAGTCGCGGAATGGGATTGGTCACGGAGTGTACGATGTCGCGGCCCAGCGGCACGGTGTCGCCGGCCGACAACGCCTGAGCCCCCGCTGCTTCGACGCGGTTTTGCGCATCGGCCGGCAGCCGCCGCCAGAAGATGTTGTCCTCGCGTCCCGTATAGATGCCGATCACGGCCCACATATTGTGATTATGGGGCGCCAGCGTCATGCGCGGTCCCCAGACCAGATTGAGGATCGTGAGGTCCGGTGCGCGATGCAGGGTCTGCAGCTCCGCCCGCTTCGGCTCGCCGATCACGGCCATCACACCCGCCGGCTCCGCCACCGCGCGCGCAACGACATCGCGCACCAGGCGATGGCTCGCCTCGGCGGCCAGCGCGGCGCGACAATCCGCGATGAAGCGGTCCAGATCGAACATCCTTGCGTCACTCCCAATCGCCTGACGCCCGCGCGGCGCCGGCACGCGCTAGTTCAAGACGATGGTGGGTCGGCGGTCAATGGCCCGGGCTGATCGAGTTGCAGATCGACTGCCACGTCAAGCGAGTGTGCGCCGCCGCCCACGAGGACACCGCGCACGGGACTGACATCCGCATAATCGCGCCCCCAAGCGGCGACGACATGCGCGGTGGTCACGACGAGGTCGTTGGTCGGATCGAGATCCACCCACCCCGCGGCGTCGCCACACCATACGGAGACCCAGGCATGGCTGGCATCGGCGCCGCGCAGCGCCGCCCGCTCACCCAACGGTCGGGTGGCGACATAGCCCGAGACATACCGCGCGGCGAGGCCGAGGCTGCGCAGCGCCGCGATCTCGACATGCGCGAAATCCTGACAGACGCCGGCGCGCTTCGCGACGACATCCGCCAGCGGCGTGGAGATCTCGGTCGCCGCGGGGTCGTAGCGAAACGCGCGATGGATGGCCGTGGTGAGATCGATCGCGGCGTCGA
>JANNTF010000337.1:0-1985 GCA_031403455.1 Alphaproteobacteria bacterium
TCGCTCGGGCATCGAAGTCAAGCCGCTGTATACGCCACAGGACTGGAACGGCGATTATGCCGCAGATCTCGGCGCGGCCCGCGAGGCGGTAGGGTGCGTGGCCACCGAACAGATGGAGCACGTGCTTGCCGGGCGGTGCGATCGTGTCGTCGACGAAACTCGGCGCCACCGGCGTCATGAAGGGATTGCGCGACCAGTCGCCGTGCTTGGCGTCCTCGTAGGCGGCCTCGAGATACTCGATCGTCGGCCCGACATGGCAGTAGGTCGGATAGGCGAAGCCCGCCGTCGCCGGATCGAAGCCGCGATATCGCGGCAGGCGCTCGCAGGCGATGTTGATCTTGAACGCCGTCGAGAAGGTGCGATAGCGCCGGATCGCGGTGACGAAGTCGGCCGGCAGCTTCGCGGGCTCGATCAGCTTGAGGAAGGTGACCTTGCAGCTCGCATTGCTGGCGACGACCGGTGCGGTGATGCGGCTGCCGTCGGCAAGGGTGACGCCGGTGACGCGCCCGCCGTCGCTGTCGATGGCGACCACCTCGGTCTCGGTGCGCACGACCATGCCGCGCTCCTTGCCGCTGCGCGCGATCGCCTCGCTGATCGTGCCCATGCCGCCGCGGATGAAACCCCAGCCGCCGGCGCCGGCATGCTCGCCCAGGAGATGATGCGCGGTGACGTAGGCCGAGCCGGGCGTGCGCGGCCCGGCGAAGGTGCCGATGCCGGAGTAATACGCCAGCACGGCGCGGATCTCGGTGCGCTCGAACCAGTGCGACAGGAAGTCATCGGCGCTCAGCGTCAGCAGGTCGATGAGCCGGTGCAGCGTCTTGCCGATGCGGCGGTACTTCCACAGGAAGGCGACGCCGTCCCTGAACTCGCGCCAGCTGCGCTTGGTCGGATCGACGGGCGTGTCGAGGATCAGCTGGCGGATGACGCGGACCGCCTCGCCGAGATAGCGATCGAACTCGGGATAGATCTCGGCGTCATGCTGCGAGTAGCGCGCGAAGCTCGCCTGGGTGCGTTTGATGTCGTCGGAGAAGATGATGCCGTCGCCGTTCCCGAGCGGCCCGTACATGTCGGAGGCGGGCAGCACCTCGAAGCCGTGGCGCCGCAGCTCGAGATCGGCGATCACCTTCGGATGCAGCCAGCTCATCAGGTAGGAGAACACCGAGAATTTGAACCCGGGGACGATCTCCTCGCTGACCGCCGCGCCCCCGATCACGTGCCGGCGCTCGAGCACCAGCGTCCGCAGGCCGGCGCGGGCCAGGTAGCTGCCGCAGGTCAGACCATTGTGGCCGCCGCCAATGATGATCGCATCGAAACGCTCGGTCATTGCCGCGGCTCTCGGGAAAAGTGTTGGCACGGATATGACATGCGCCCAGTGGCGATTGGAAGACGCCATCGCATTGGGTGCAATCGCACGGAGGTGTCAGGGAATGTGGCGCCAGATCGGCTTGCCGCTGCCGGGCAATCCCAGCCGGCTCCATTTCTCGGTGACCCGGCGCACCACGTCCTCGTCCATGCGCAGCTTCTCGCCCCATTCGCGCTTGGTCTCCGGCGGCCATTTATTCGTGGCGTCGAGGCCGATCTTGGAGCCGAGCCCGCTCTCGGGGCTGGCGAAATCGAGATAGTCGATCGGGGTGTTCTCGATGATCGTCACGTCGCGCGCCGGATCCATGCGCGTCGACACCGCCCACATCACGTCCTTCCAGTCGCGCGCGTCGATGTCGTCATCCACGACGATCACCCATTTCGTGTACATGAACTGGCGCAGATACGACCACACGCCGAGCATCACGCGCTTGGCATGGCCGGGATAGGCCTTCTTCATCGCCACTACGGCGATGCGATAGGAGCAGCCCTCCGGCGGCAGCCAGAAATCGACGATCTCGGGGAATTGCTGACGCAGCAGCGGGATGAACACTTCGTTGAGCGCCTCGCCGAGCACGCTCGGCTCGTCGGGCGGGCGGCCGGTGAAGGTCGAGAGATAGATC
>JANNTF010000338.1:0-9131 GCA_031403455.1 Alphaproteobacteria bacterium
CGCCAGCAACTCCGCAGCCACCGCCTCCACCTCTTCCGCCGGCAGATCCTTGATGAAGTCGCGGCGCAGGAAGCGGGCTTTGGGGCCGCGCGGCGCGCAATGCAGCGGGTCGCTCTCGCGGCTCATCAGCATCAGGGTGGGCGTGCGGGTCTCCGCGATCAGATGCATCGGGCCGGTGTCGTTGCCGATGGCGAGCGCGGCGCGGCGGCCGAGCGCGGCGAGTTCGGTGATCGAGGTCCGCCCGGTGAGATCGATCGCGGCGGGACAAGCCTTCCGGATGATCGCGGCCAGTGCGCTTTCGTCGCGGCCGCCGACCACGGCGGGCGTCACGCCGCGAGACGCCAGGAACACCGCGAGCCGTGCGAATCCCTCGGTCGGCCAGCGCTTGATCGCGCGATGCGCGGACGTGCCCGGCACCAGCAGCGCGAAGGGTTCGGGGCAGGCGAGCGCTGCGAGATCCGCCTCCAGCCAGGACAGATCGGGCGGCGCGACCGACGCGATCCCGGCCAGCGCGAGCTGCGCGGCGAGCCGGTCGTAATTATGGATGAGGTCGCGCTGCGGATCGGCGTGACGATGCGAGGCGCCGGGCGCGGTCCCGACCCATTGCGGCCGTGCGCCCGGCCCGAGCATGCGGAAATACCAATCGGTGCGGCCGGTGGTCTGCAAGTCGTAGACCCGCACGACGCCGCACGCGCGAATGCGCCGGCGCAAACCGAGCCAGGCGAGCCGCCAGACCGGCACGCGCTGATCGAGCCAGATCTCGTCGAACCACGGGCTTTGCCGCAGCAGCGCGAGGAACGGCGGCGTGGTGAGCAGGATGACGCGCTGGCCAGCGTGATGGGCGCGGATCGCTTGGAACGCGCCGAAGGCCTGCGCGACATCACCGAGCGCGCCGAGCTTGATGACGAGGATCGGCGCGCCGCTCACCCCTGCGGCTTCGCTGCGTCGGGACGCGTCTCGCCGAGGACTTCCTCGTAGACGGCGAGAGTCGCGGCGCACATCTGCGCCTTGGTGTAGCGCGCGCGGATATGGGCGATCGCCTTCCCAGCCAAGGCGCGGCGCGTCGCCAGCGGCAGGCCCAGCGCGTGCTGCAGCGCCTCGGCAAGCGCGCTCGAATCCGCGGGCGGCGTGAGCCAGCCGGTCTCGCCATCGATGACGATCTCGCGCGCGCCGCCATGGCCGCTGACGATGATCGGGCGACCCATGGCGCCGGCTTCGGCGACGACGCGGCCGAAGGCTTCCGGATCGGTCGAGGCCGACACCACGACATCGGCCAGCATGTAGGCGGCGGGCATGTCGTTGCAGTGGTCGACGATGCGGACCACGCCGTTCAGTCCGTAGTTGCTGATGCGCTGCTCGAGCTCCTCGCGATAGGCCGTGCGTCCCTGATCGGCGCCGACCAGGACGGCCTGCACATCGCGCCGGCCAAGTCGCGCCATCGCGTCGATGAGGACGGTCTGCCCCTTCCAGCGCGTCAACCGTCCCGGCAGCATGATCACCGGAACGCCGTCGGGCAGACGCCATTCGCGCGCGAGCTTGATCACGCGCTCCGCCTTGACCGCATCGGGATCGAAGCTGCGGATGTCGACGCCGCGCGGGATCACGCGCACGCGGCGCATATCCGCGCCGTACTCGGCCAGCATGTGCTCGCTGATGAAATCGGAGATCGCGATCACGCGACGGCCTTTGGTCATCACGGCGTTGTATTGCCGCTTGAACGCGTTCTGCACGTTGTAGGTGCCGTGAAACGTGGTGACGAGCGGCGTCACGGTGCGCTCGGTCGCCCAGAACGCGCTCCATGCCGGCGCCCGGCTGCGCGCGTGCACGAGATCGACGTTCCATCGCCCGATCAGCTCCGCGAGCTTGGTGGCGTTGGAGCGCAGTGTCAGCGGGTTCTTCGAATCGAGCGGCAGCGTGACGTGCAAGGCGCCGGCGCGCTCCAGCTCGCGCGTCATCGGCCCACCGGAGGACGCGACCATGGCCCGCCACCCGGCATCCATGATCGCCGCCGCCATGTCGCACGTGCCACGCTCGACGCCGCCGGTATGAAGCGCGGGGAGCACTTGCAGCACCGTCGGTCCGGTCGCGGCCAGGAACCGTTCACTCGGTGTCGAGCCCCCGGCGGGCGTGCTAGTTTGTGGTGAAGCCACGGAGCCTATGTGCCCTTGTCAAATCCATGATTGCAGCCCCTGAAGATCTAGGCCACCTCCCCCGCGCGGGCGAATCTTCTATCGCCTATCGCCGACGCTCCGGCAAGGGTCCCACGATCGTCTTTCTGGGTGGGTTCAAATCCGACATGAGCGGCAGCAAGGCCGCGGCGCTCGATGCGTTCAGCGCCGCGCGCGGCCAGGCTTTCCTGCGTTTCGACTATCAGGGGCATGGCGTTTCCGGCGGCCGCTTCGAGGACGGCACCATCGGGTTGTGGACCGAGGACGCGCTGACGGCGCTCGACACGCTGACCACGGGCGCGCTCGTCCTGGTCGGCTCCAGCATGGGCGGCTGGATCGCGCTCAACGCCGCGCTCGCACGCCCCGATCGCGTGGTCGCGATCGTCGGCATCGCGGCCGCGCCGGATTTCACCGAGGATCTGATCTGGCAGCAGATGGAAGAACCGGCGCGCATGGTGCTGGAGACCGAGGGCGTGATCTACGAGACCTCCGATTACGGCGACGATCCCTATGCCATCACCAAGGCGTTGATCGATGACGGCCGCCGGCATCTCCTGCTGCGCGGCCCGATCGGCTTCTCCGGTCCGGTGCGCCTGCTCCATGGCCAGCGCGATCCCGATGTGCCGTGGCAACGTTCGCTGACTCTCGCCGAGAAGCTCGAGAGCGACGATGTCCGCTGCGTCTTCGTGAAGGACGGCGATCATCGCCTCGCGCGCCCGGCGGATCTGGCGCTGCTGACGACTGTCCTGGCGGAAGTGCTGGGCTGAGACGCCGGCGCAATCGAGAGCGATACCCCCCGCATGTCCGTCGCGACGAACCATCCCCATCTGCTGCGCGCGCGCGGCGCGCATGGCCATACGCCGGTCACGAATATCGAGCTGTTCTTCGACCTCGTCTTCGTCTTCGCCGTGACCCAGCTGTCGCACATGCTGCTCAAGGATCTGACGCTGCTCGGCGCGGTCCATACGGCGCTGCTCTTCGTCGCGGTGTGGTGGGTATGGATCTTCACCTCCTGGGTGACCAATTGGCTGGAGCCCGAGCGCGTGCCGGTGCGCCTCCTGCTGCTGGCGTTGATGTTCGTCGGCCTCGTGCTGTCGACCTCGATTCCACAGGCCTTCGGCGCGCGGGCGCTGCCTTTCGCGCTCGCCTATGTGTCGATGCAGGTCGGGCGGTCGCTGTTCATGCTGTGGGCGCTGCGCCATGCGAGCGCGCAGAGCCGGCGCAATTTCCTGCGCATCACGGTGTGGCTGTCGGGAACGGCGCTGTTCTGGATCGCGGGCGCCTGGGCGGAAGGCGGCGCCCGCCTCGCGCTCTGGGGCATCGCCATCGCCATCGAGCTCGCCTCCCCCGCCTTGGGCTTCTGGCTGCCGGGTCACGGCCGCTCGACGACCAGCGATTGGGACGTCGATGGCGGCCACATGGCCGAGCGCTGCGCGCTGTTCATCATCATCGCGCTCGGCGAGTCGCTGCTGATCATCGGCGCGACGCTCGGCGATCTGCCGTGGACTCCCGCTCCCCTCGCCGCTTTCGTCGTCGCGTTCATCGGCAGCGCCGCGATGTGGTGGATCTATTTCGACACCGGCGCCGCGCGCGGCAGCCGCCGCATCGCCGCCTCGAAGGATCCGGGCCGGCTCGCGCGGCTCGCCTACACCTATCTCCATCTGCCGATCGTCGCCGGCATCATCGTCGCGGCGGTCGGCGACGAGCTCGTCCTCGCGCATCCGATCGGACACACGGAAGCGGGAACCGTCGCCACGCTGCTCGGCGGTCCGAGCCTGTTTCTCCTTGGCACGCTGCTGTTCAAGAGCAGCTTCACCGGACGGCCGCCGCTCTCGCATCTGATCGGGCTCGGGCTGCTCGCCCTGCTCGTGCCCGTCGCATCGCATCTCCAGCCTCTGGCGCTCAGCGCCGCCACCTCCGCGGTCATGATCCTCGTGGCCGTCTGGGAAACGATCTCGCTGCGCGCCAAGCCAAGCCGCACCTGACGGAGGGACTGTCATGCACATGCTCATGATGACGACCATCGGCCTGCTGATGCTGGCCGGCGTGATGATCGGCGCCAAGACGCTGAACCGCGGCGCGCCGCCGCGGACGATCGACGGGCCACGCATTTTCCTCTGGATCTGGCTCGTGGTGTCCGCCGGCAATTTCCTGACCGGCGTCTTCGTCGCCGGCTATTCGGTCATGAGCGAACTCGGCGTGCATGTGATCGTCTTCGGCGTGCCAGCAGGACTCGCCTGGTACCTCATGCACCACGCCAAGCAGAGCAAGAGCGGCGGCAGCCCGGAGTGAGTCGCGCGCCCCTTGCGGCGGAGAGCCCGGGTGGAGGAGAGTCTCGCCATACGATGCGTGGAACGAGGCGGGGGACATGCCGGAAACGACGATCAGCGTCACGTCGCTGCTATTTCTCGGTTTCTGGCTCGGTATGCGCCATGCGACCGACGCCGATCATGTGATTGCGGTCGCCACCATCGTCGCACGGCAGCGCAAGCTGCGCGGCGCGGCGCTGATCGGCGCGGCGTGGGGCGTCGGCCATACGCTCACCATCATCGTGGTGGGCGGGCTCATCATCCTGCTGGGCGTGACGATCCCGCCACGCCTGGGGCTCGCGATGGAATTCGGCGTCGGCATCATGCTCGTGGCGCTCGGCATCCTGTCGCTGACCGGGGTGAACCTCGGGCTGCGCGCGGCGCCGTATCAAAGCATAGCCGCGCATGGCGATGACCACGTCCATCTCGATCACGCGCATGCGCATGCGCATGCCCACGGCGATTATGTCCATAGCCATCGCCACGGCCACGGCGACGAGCAGCACGGGCATCGCGCGGATCTGACCCCGGTCGCGCGGCTCGACCGCAGCCGCTTCGGCGCGACGTCGCTCTATGTGCTGTTGCGGCCATTCGTGATTGGCATCGTGCACGGCCTCGCGGGATCAGCGGCGGTCGCGCTCGTCGTTCTGGCGGCGATGCGCGATCCAGTCTGGGCGATGGCCTATCTGCTGCTGTTCGGCGCCGGCACCATCGCCGGCATGATGGTGGTCACGGCCGCACTTTCGGCGCCCTTCGCCCTCACCGCGTCCAGCCTGCCGCGCTTCAACTGGAATCTCCGCGTCGCGGCGGGCCTCATCAGCTTCGGTTTCGGCCTGTTCCTGGTCTACGACATCGGCTTCGCTGAAGGCGGGCTGTTCACCGATGCGCCGCGCTGGGATCCGGGCTGACGCAAATTCCGTGACAATGGTCGACGCGCGGCCGCAGCGCGATTGACCTTCGCGAGGTCACAGATCTAATTTGAGTTGTAACGGCTTTGGGAGGGGCGGTGGCACAATCGGTTCAGACCAGACGCGTCCAAACCTGGGGGCTTGCCACGGTCGTCGTCGCGCTGATCGCGACGGTGCTGTTCGCCCTGCAACGCGAGTTCAAATCGACTTCCATCGCACCGCCTGCGGCGACCAGCCCGCCCGTACACGCGGTGCACGCGCTGACGCCGGCGGAGGATTCCTACGCCGACGCGCTATGGCCGATCCACAGCGAATTGAAGCTCAATGCCGTGAAGATGATCTTCGCCGGCCTGTCCTACACAACGGACGAGCGCAACCTTGCGAAACTCGACGCCAAGCTGCAGCCGCTGATCGAGGGCTTCAGGGCCGCGAACGTGAAGGCGCGCGGGCTCGAGGTGCCGGCCTCGCTGCAGAAACTGCATGAGCATTATCTCGACGCCCTGGCGCTCTACGAAGCGGCGTCGATCGAAATGGCCAAGGTCACCAGAGCCGGCGACGAGGCGCATCTGCTGGACGCGCATGTGATGAGCCTGCGGGCGGCGGAGAATCTGCTGCGTGTGGGCGAGGTGCTGTGGCCGGCCGAGCACAAGCCGCATTGACTGCGATCCCCGCTCGCGAGCGGCGCGGGGGATGACGGAAACGACGACACAACGAACATCTCAACCCGAGGGGAGTCACGCCATGAGGAATAGAATTGGATCGTTGGCCTTGGCCGGTGTCCTGACGACATTCGGCCTGCTGGCCGGCAGCGCACTGAACGGCGCTGCGGCGCAGGAGCCGAACTGCTCGGTCTGGCTGATCGAGAGCAGCCGCTTCATGAAAGTCCCGTTCGGCGCGTTCATGCCCGATCGCGTCTTCGTCCCCGGCAGCACCGACCCGATGAACAACATCTCGACCGTGGATCTGCCGGTGAATGTCGGCGTTATCAAATGCGGCAACGAGGTGATCCTGTACGATTCCGGCTGGAAGCAGCAGGAGTATCTGCGCATGACCGGCTCGGCGCATTGGGCGTCGTCGCCCGACCAGCTCCGCCTGCTCGGCATCAACGTCAATGACGTCACCAAGATCGTGATCGGGCATGCGCATTGGGACCATGCCGGCCAGCTCTCGGACTTCCCCAATGCGATCCTCTACGTGCAGCGCGAAGAATTGCGCGCGATCGAATGGGCGCTGAACTACCCGAACCCGAAGATCAGGGCGGTCAACACCGATCCCGGCGGCTGCAACCGCACGCCGGCTTGCGGCTATACGCCGCTCACCCTCGACGAGATCTACGGCAAGGTGCTGCGCGGCAAGGCCGTGATCGTCGACGGCGAGATGGAGATCCTGCCGGGCGTGCGCATCCATCCGGCGTTCCGCGCGCACACCGCCGGTTCGCAGCTCCTCGAAGTGCCGACGAGCGTCGGCAAGCTCGTGTTCGGATCCGATGCCTATTCCTCATGGGAAGGGATCCGCGACTGGATGGTCGCGAATGTGCAGCAGACCGACACCGTCCAGCAATTCCTCGCTTACGAGAAATGCTACAAGATCACCGGCGGCTATCAGAACTGCGTCGCCGCGCACGAGCCGCTGTCCTACACCGACAAATATCCGCTCACGAAGAATTCCTGGGTCGGACCCAACGGCTCGCGCATGGCCGAGATCGCGTTGGCGCCGGGCGAGCGCTCGCGCAAGCCTTGAGACGCGCGAGTCCGTGACGTCTTGCATTGCGAGGAGCCGAGCACCGGCTCCTCGCTTTGTTTTCGGAGATCGTGGTCCGTGCCCCGCCTCGCCGCCGCGTTGCTGAGCTTTGCCCTCTGGCTCGGGGCGGGCACCGCCACCGCGCATGACCCGAGCGCCTATGGCGGCATGTTCCGCTCGCGCAATCTCGGCAACACTTGGCTCAATGCGGATGTCGGCGTGTTCCTGAATGCCGTGCTGTCGGTGGCGGTCGATCCCCGCGATCCCACGCATCTCCTGATGGGCACCGATCTCGGCCTCATGCGCTCGCGCAACGGCGGACGCAGCTGGTCGCCCGAAGCGATCGGCACCATCGTCGGCGCGGTCTTCGGGCTGGCCTTCTCAGCCGATGGCAGGAGCGCGATCACCGGCGCGCCGAGCGGCGTCTTCAGATTCGACGACGGCAAGTGGATGCGCGCGGACGCGCCCGACGATGCCGCGCCCAGCCGCGCCATCGCCATCGCTCCAGCGCCGGGTCCGATCTATCTGCTCGGCCGCAAGCGGCTGTTCAGGAGCGAGGATGGCGGGCGGAGCTTCACCCGGATCGCTGACTCGCTTCCCGACGAGGCCGAGATGACCGCGATGGCGCTCATCGCCCCGCCGTCGCAGCTGCTCGCGATCGTCGATGGCAGGTTGATGGCGAGCCGCGATGGCGGTCGGAGCTGGCAGCCGCGCGCCACCGCGCTGCGCGACGCGCCGATCGACACGATCGCGCTCGATCCCGCCGCGCCGACACGCGTGTGGCTCGCGCAAGCGGACCAGCTTCATGTCAGCGACGATGCCGGCGCGACATGGCGCGCGATCGGGCGCAAGCTGCCCGAAGCCGGAACGACCATCCGCGGCATCGCGGCCGATCCGAGCGCGACGAGTCTGACCGTGACCTCGCAGCGCGGCATGTTTCGTAGCGAGGACGGCGGTGAGCGCTGGATGGCCATGGAGGGCAATCTGCCCGTCCATCTCGAATCGGGTGCGCTGTTCAGGGATCCGAGCGACAAGCAGGCGCTCTATGCGGTGTTCTCGCTGCTGCCCTATCCCGAGGCGTGGCGCGCCGCGCTGGAAGGCGGCAGCCTTCTCGCGCGCGTCGATCGCATGAGCCTGATCGGCGGACTCGCCTTCATGCTGCTGGTGATGCTGTGCGGCTGGCTCGGCGTGCGTTGGCTCGACGCCCGCCGCTTGAGCGCGAGCGCGGCGCGGCGGTCCCTGACGTGAGGCGCGCGGGTCTGATCGCCGCGACGCTGATCGCGGCCGGAATCGCCGCCTTCATGCTCTGGCCGAGCCCGCGCGCCGCTTTCGTCGAGTACAAGATGACGGAGCCTCAGGACACGCCGACGGCGATCGCCGCCGCGGCGGACGGCACGATCTGGTTCACGATCGATCTCGCCGACGCCATCGGCCGCATCCGCGACGGTCGGCTGGAGCGTCTCGCCACCGGCGCCAGGAACCTCGAGCCGATCGGCATCGCGGCGGCCGCCGATGGCAGCGTCTGGTACACCGATGTCGCGCAGCGTGCGGTCGCTCACATGTCGCCGGCGGGCAAGACCGCGCATGTCGCACTCGACACGCCGATCGTGCGCCTCGGGCGGCTGGCGATCGCGCCCGATGGCGCGGTGTGGTTTGCGGAGCCCACCGGTCACAGCATCACGCAGCTCAAGGACGGCGCGCTCACGCGCCACGGCTTCGACTCGCCGCGCGGTGGCCCCTATGGCGTGGCGGTCGCCGCCGACGGCGTCGTCTGGGCGACATTGCAATCGGGCAACCAGCTGCTGCGCATCGCGCGCGACGGCCGCCTCGAGGCCTTCGATCTGCCGCGCGCGATGGCGGTGCCGACCGACATCGCGGTCGGTCCCGATGGCGCGGTGTGGTTCGTGGAGTTCCGCGGCAATCGCATCGGTCGGTTCAAGGACGGCAAGTTCGACGCTTTCGGCGTCGGGACCGAGAATGCCGGGCTCAGCGGCATCGCGGTCGCC
>JANNTF010000339.1:0-2947 GCA_031403455.1 Alphaproteobacteria bacterium
CGCAGCCTTCGCGCTGAGCGCGGCGCTCTCCAGCGCCACCGCGCTGGCGCAGGAGCTGAGCTTCTACTACCCGATCGCCGTCGGCGGTCCGATCACCAAGCTGATCGACCAGATGGCCGCGGAGTTCGAGAAGGAAAATCCCGGCATCAGGATCAAGCCCGTCTATGCCGGCTCCTATCAGGACACGATCACCAAGACACTTACCGCGATGAAGGGCGGCGAGCCGCCGCATCTCGCGATCCTGCTGTCGACGGACATGTTCACGCTGATCGACGAGGACGCGATCGTGCCGTTCGACGACATGGCGCAGGGCGCCGACGACAAGGCCTGGATCGCGGGCTTCTTCCCGGGCTTCATGGAGAACAGCCAGACCGGCGGCAAGACCTGGGGCATTCCCTTCCAGCGTTCGACGGTCGTGCAGTACTGGAACAAGGAATTGTTCAAGGAGGCGGGTCTCGATCCGAACAAGCCGCCGGCCAATTGGACCGAGCTGGTCGAGATGGGCCGGAAGCTCACCAAGAAGGACGCCGGCGGCAATGTCACGCAATGGGGCGTGTCGATCCCGAGTTCCGGCTTTCCCTATTGGCTGTTCCAGGGCCTGACCACGCAGAACGATGCGCGACTGATGAACGCCGCCGGCAACGAGACCTATTTCGACAAGCCGGGCGTCGTGGAGGCGCTGCAGTTCTGGGTCGATCTCTCGCGCAAGCACCAGGTGCATCCGCCGGGCATCGTCGAATGGGGCACCACGCCGCAGGATTTCTTCCAGCGCAAGATCGCGATGATGTGGACCACGACCGGCAACCTCACCAACGTCCGCAGCAATGCGAAGTTCGATTTCGGCGTCGCGATGCTGCCGGCCGGCAAGCGCCTCGGCTCACCCACGGGCGGCGGCAATTTCTACGTCTTCAAGAAGACGACACCGGAGCAACGCGCCGCCGCGGTGAAATTCGCCAAATGGGCGACGCAGCCCGAGCGCGCCGCGCAATGGGGCATCGACACGGGCTATGTCGCGGTGTCGCCGGCGGCCTGGGACACGCCGCGCATGAAGCAATACGCGGCCGGCTTCCCGCCGGCCGCCGTGGCGCGCGACCAGCTGCCCTTCGCCTGGGCCGAGTTCTCGACACACGAGAACCAGCGCGTGGTGAAGGCGCTCAATGACGGGCTGCAGGCCGCGCTCACCGGCTCGAAGCCAGCTGAGCAGGCGATGAAGGACGCGCAGCGCGAGTCGGAGCGGATCTTGCGGCCGTTCAAGTGAGATCGCGCGTGGCGCTTCCCCCACCCCAACCCTCCCCCGCAAGGGGGGAGGGAGACCATCGTGAGGGCGCCGCCGATACCCCAAGCACTACAGACTCCCTCCCCCCTTGCGGGGGAGGGATGGGGTGGGGGGAAGGCCGGGCACAAACCCCGCCATGACCCGCGCCGCCGCCAACATCCATGGCTGGCTGCTGTTGTTTCCGGCAGCCGTGCTCCTCGTCGCGTTCACGCATTGGCCGACGGCGGCGACGATCTTCCATTCCTTCTACACGACGCCGAAAGGCGCGCGGCCGGCGCGGTTCATCGGTATCGATCAGTATCAGACGATGATCGAGGATCCGATCTTCTGGCAGGCGCTGTGGAACAACTTCCTCTACGCGCTCGGCACCATTCCCGCCTCGATCATCCTCGCGATCCTGATGGCGCTGTGGGTCAATCAGAATCTGCGGGGCCGCGGCTTCCTGCGCCTCGCCTATTTCACGCCGACCGTGCTGCCGATGATCGCGGTCGCCAATATCTGGCTGTTCTTCTACACGCCCGATTACGGGCTGTTCGACCAGATCACGCGCAAATTCGGTTTCGGCGCCACCAATTGGCTGGGCGAGCGCGAGACCGTGCTCGGCGCGTTGATGGTCATGACGGTGTGGAAGGAAGCCGGGTTCTTCATGATCTTCTATCTCGCCGCCCTGCAGCAGATCCCGCCGAGCCTCGCCGAGGCCGCGGCGCTCGAAGGCGCGTCGCGCTGGTATTTCTTCCGCCGCGTGATCTTCCCGCTGCTGATGCCCACGACCTTGTTCGTGCTGATCAACGCGGTGATCAACTCCTTCCGCCTGGTCGATCACGTCGTCGCCATCACCAAGGGCGGGCCCGACAACGCCAGCTCGCTGCTGCTGTTCTACATCTACGAAGTCGCGTTCAAATTCTGGGACACCGGATACGGCGCGGCGCTGACGGTCGTGCTGCTGGCACTGCTGGCGTCGCTCGCGCTCGGGCAATATTTCTTCCTGGAGAAGCGGGTCCACTACCGATGAGTGCCGAGACAAGCGGCCTCGATCTCATGGAGTCGCGCGGCTTCGATCGCGTGCTCGAGACCTGCGCGGCCTGGCTGCTGGCTCTGATGTGGTTCCTGCCGCTCGTCTACGCGCTGTGGACCGCGTTTCATCCGCCCGAATTCGCCGCGCGCTTCGTGCCGTTCGCGCCGCTGTCGCTGGAGAATTTCCTCAAGGCCTGGGACGCGGCGCCGTTCGGCCGCTACTTCTTCAACACGATCGCGCTGTGCGCGATGATCCTCGCGGTGCAGCTC
Source organism: Alphaproteobacteria bacterium (assembly GCA_031403455.1). Lineage (GTDB taxonomy): Bacteria > Pseudomonadota > Alphaproteobacteria > CACIAM-22H2 > CACIAM-22H2 > CAIOSQ01. The sequence goes on from JANNTF010000339.1 coordinate 2,561, forward strand.
GTTCTCGTCACGCTCGCGGCTTACGCCTTCGCGCGTTTCGATTTCGTTGGGCGCGAAGTGGCGTTCGCGCTGGTGCTGGTGCAGCTGATGATCATGCCCGACGTGCTGATCGTCGAGAACTACCAGACCTTACGCAAACTCGGCCTGATCGACACGCTGCTTGGCATCGGCCTGCCCTACATGGCCTCGGCCTTCGGCGTGTTCCTCATGCGCCAGACCTTCAAGACCGTGCCGAAGGAACTGGACGACGCCGCGCGCGTCGAGGGCGCGGGCGCGCTGCAGGTGCTGTGGAAGGTGTATGTGCCGCTTGCGAAGCCGGTGTACGTCGCCTTCGGCCTGGTCTCGGTGAGTTACCACTGGAACAACTTCCTGTGGCCGATCATCGTC
>JANNTF010000340.1:0-1582 GCA_031403455.1 Alphaproteobacteria bacterium
GTCGAGAGCCTCGGCCGACCGAACCAAGAGACGCCGATCGCGTCGGGCATGACCTGGCGCTATCAGCACGCGGAGTGCACCGCGAATTTTCTGCTGCTCCCGGAGCTCGCCACCGGGCTGCTCAAGGTCTTCAGCTACGAGATCGCGCCGCGCGCCACCAACGAAGCGGCCGCCTGTCTTGGCAGGATCGCCAGCGATGGCCTTGCGCGTGGCACCTGACCAACGCGCCATGCCGCGGGCGCCTGCGCCGGGCAAACCGCACGCGCTGCGGCGCGGCAGCCGTCTGCGCTCGAGGATCCTGCTGTTCGCCCTCATCGCCGTGCCCCTCATCCTCTACGGATGGTTCCACGCCGCCGATGCGCAACACCGCGCGCGCGTTCTCGGCACGGCCCGGGATCAAGCGGCGCTGATCGCGACATCCCTGACTCCGTTGTTGGGTCGCGACGATCCCGCCGCGGTCGAGCGGATCGATGCCGCCGTGCGTGCGCTCGCCGTCGAAGGCCGCTCCTTGCGCGTCATCCGCGCTCGTCCCTCCGGCGGCAACGACGCCGATTTTCTCGTGGCGTCGACTCCCGTGGCCACCGCGGCGGAATTCGCCGCGCTGCGCGGCAAGCTGCGCGATGCCGAACGCGCCGGGCTCGATCGCGCGACCTGCAACGGCAGCATGGCGTTCGAGGCACGGGTCGGCGGCATCAGTGGCGACGCGGAAATCCTCACCGCGGCCGCGCTCGTCGCGACGCCCGGGAGTTGCTGGACGATTCTGATCGGCTGGAGCTCGGCGCCATTTCTCGCGGGCTCGCACGGGCGACCCTTTTGGCAGACGCGCGAGGTCGGCATCGCCGCGGCGCTCTATCTGGCGTTCCTGGCCATCGTGCTGGCGCGCCTGCGCGGCATGGGGCGCAAGCCGCCTGTCGACGCGCCGACGATCGACGCCGAGCCCGTCGTCGCGCCCACCCGTGAAATCCTCGAACCGCCGCCGGCCCACGCGCGCCAATATCTGCTGCCGCTGCTGGAGCAGGATCTCGCCGCGCCGCGCGCCGAGACTCTCGATCTGCGCAAGCACGTCGCCGATCTGGTGTTCCAGTATCATGAGGACGTGACGGCGCGTGGCCTGAGCTTCAGCTACGAAGCGATCCAACCCGCCGCGATTCGTGGCACGCGTTCGCTGGTGGATGGCGCGGTCATCAATCTCCTCGACACGGCGCTGGCCGCCAGCCGTCCCGGCGATGTCGTTCGCGTGGTGGTTCGTACCGAGAATGGGATGCCACGACTGATCGTCGAAAACGGCAGCCATGCCGAAATCATCGCCACCGACGCGGCGACAAATCGCGGCGACCTCCGACACGCAACCTGGGTGGCGCATCGCAACGTCGAAGCGATGGGCGGCCGTCTCAACGTGGAAAAACAGGCCAACGGCATGTCGCGCTTCATCGCGAGCTTCCCCGCGCCGGGCTGACGCGCCCACCCGAGCAGCGACCCCAACATCGCGCGACCAGCAAACAAGCTGGCGTCCCCTAGGGGATTCGAACCCCTGTTTACGCCGTGAGAGGGCGTCGTCCTGGGCCTCTAGACGAAGGGGACC
>JANNTF010000341.1:0-5508 GCA_031403455.1 Alphaproteobacteria bacterium
ATATGCCACTGGACGCGATCGACATTGACGATCTTGCCGCCGGCATAGCCGTCGGACGGCTCGTTGCGTGGCACATACTCGGCGTTCCGGACATAGACGATGCGGTTGCCCGGCTGGAATTCCTCGCGCACCAGCCGGAACGGACCGGAGCCGATCGTTTCCGTGATCGGTGTTGCCGGATCGGTCGCCGCCTCGCGTTCACGCATGATGAAGCAGGGGCTGCCCGAGATCTTCGCCAGGGCGTCGATCACGATCGGGTAGGGCTCGCGCAGCGTCAGTCGGAAGCTCTTGTCGTCGAGCGCGTCGAGCGCGGCCATCCGCTCGTTGATGCCGCGGCCCATGACGTCGCGCGCGGCCCAGCGGCGCATCGAGGCCACGCAGTCGCGCGCGCGCACGGGCGTGCCGTCATGGAATTTGAGGCCATCGCGCAGCACGAAATTATAGACCTTGCCGTCCGCGCTGATGTCATGACGCTCCACCATCTGCGGGCGCGGCGTGAAGCGCCGATCGAGCGCGAACAGCGTGTCGTAGATCATGTAGCCGTGCTGCAACGTCGACAGCCCGGTATTTGCGATCGGATCGAGGACCCGCAGATCGAACTCGGGAACGAAGCGCAACAGGCGCGATCTGGCCTGCTGGGCCTGGCCCCGTGAACTTCCGACGGCCATCGCCGCCATCGTGGTGGAGGTCAAGCCTCCCTTGATCACTGACCGGCGTAACGCGCGCATTGCATCTTCCCTCCGTGTTGATGTTGCCTCGTTCTTCAGCGCGCGGCGTGCTCGCCACGTGCCGCCGCTGCTTCGTCGTCATAGGGCGGAGCGGGCCTCAGATGATCGGGACCGAAGACCATGTCCGAATATGCTCCGTCCGGCAGCGGCATATCTGCTGCTATGCGGTGGCGGGCGATCGTCTGTTCATCGAGCGCGATGCCGAGGCCGGGGGCGTCGGAGATGCGCAGGCGGCCGTCGCTGATCTCCAGCGGATCGCGCAACAGCGTGTCGATGAACGGATTGCCGGTCTGGTCGACTTCAACTGTGAAGCCATTGGGCGACGCCGCAACGCAATGCGCATTCGCCATCACCGCGATCGCGTCGCTCCAGGTATGTGGCGCCAGGCGTTTGTCATGCGCCGCGGCGAGCCGTCCGACCGCCATGGTTTCGCCGATGCCGCCGCAGCGGCAGGCATCCGCCTGGACGATGTCGACGGCGTCGGCGCGCAGGAGTTCGCGGAATCCCTGGAGTCCGAACTCGTTCTCGCCGGCCGCGAGCGGGACACGTGAGCGCAGCTGGAGCGCCACATAGGCATCGATCTCCTCAGGTTCGAAGGGCTCCTCGAACCACACGACCTTGCGCGCTTCCAGCTCGCGCGCAAGCAGGGCTGCCCGATCGACCGAGTAGCGCAGCGAGCCATCGACCATCAGCTCGCCATCGCGGCCACACGCCGACGTGACCGCTTCGAGGGCGTCGAGGTCATATCGCCAGTTTCGGCCAAGCCGCATCTTCATGCGGCGGAAGCCACGCTCGAGGTGGCGGTGCGCTTCGCGGCCAAGCACGGCGACGTCCTCCTCCCAGAGCAGCGCGCTCGCATAGGCCGGCACTGATTTGACGTTCTTCCCACCGAGAAGTCGCCACACCGGCGTCTTAGCGGCCTTGCCGCGCAGATCCCACAGCGCCATCTCCACGCCGCCGAGCGCTGACACCGCAACACCCTTGCGCCCATACCAGCGCGTCAGGCCGTACATGATGCGCCACAGCCGCTCGACATCGGTTGGATCCTGGCCGCGCAGCATCGGCGCGAGCTGCTCGGTGACGATCGTTTGGACCAGCCGGGGATGCGAATAGACCGAGCCGATACCGATCTCGCCAGTGTCCGTCACGACGCGGATGACCGAACTCACGCGATGCGTGCATGTGCCGCCAGCGTAGCGAAACCGTGCGTTGATCGGATACGCAAAAAGCAGCGTGTCGACGTCGATGGTTTCGATCCGCATCTGCATGGACCCGCGCCGTGGTTTGTCCGTTATCCCGACCTTGCAGCGGCTCGGCCGGTCCGGCAAGAGTTTTTTCCGATGCGAAAAATTCATGGATCACCGTCTCCGTCCACACTAGGCTCGGCCGGAGACGACTGGATGTTTTGACTGCGAGGGAGCGATGGCAGCCAAGGGCAGGCAGTACCGCGTCGCGATCGGCGGAATTCTTTTCGAAGGCAATTCGCTATCGCCGATCCGTACGACGATTGCGGCGTTCCGCAACAAGTACCTGAAAGTCGACGGCGAGATCGTCCGCGATCTCACCGACAGCGGCACCGAGATGGCGGGAGCAATATCGGTTCTCGACGCCGCGGGGTGCGCCATCATTCCGTTGATCGCGACTCATGGCGGCGCCGGCGGCAGGGTGACCATCGAGTGCTGGCGCGAACTCAAGGACATGCTGATCGATCGCCTGCGACGCCAATGGCCGGTCGACGCCATCTATCTCGCGCTGCATGGCTCGATGCTGTGCGAGGGAACGGATGATCCCGAAGGCGATCTGCTCGAGGAGATCCGTGGCTTCGCCGGCGCCGTGCCCATCGCGGTGAGTTGCGATCTTCATGGCAATATCACGCGCAAGATGATCGGCCATGCCGACATCCTGATCGGCTACCAGCTCTACCCGCACGACGACGGTCCAGAGACGGGGCAGCGTGCGACGGGATTGCTCGTGCGCATCCTCGATGGGCGCATCCGCCCGACCATGAGCTTGGTCAAGGTGCCGGCCTTGTTCCAGAGTCAGCGGCAGCGCACCAAGGGCGATACACCGATGGCTCGCTACTATCGACTCGCACGGGCGCGTGAAGCCGCCGGCCAGGCGCTGGCGCTCAGTTACTTCCCCGTTCAGCCCTGGCTCAACGTGCTGGAACTCGGTTTTGCGGCGGTCGCCATCACCGATAATGATGCGGCTGCTGCGGACGAACTTGCGCGCAAGATGGCGGCCGAGGCGTGGGAGAGCCGCGACGAGTTTCGTGTCGACCTCGTCTCGCCGGTCGACGCCATTCGACGTGGCCTCTCCTTGCCGGGCTATCCGGTGATCTTGGTCGATGCGGCCGATTGCGTGGGGGGCGGAGCGGCCGGCGACAGCGCCATCGTGCTGGAGCAGTTGCTTCGCCACGCGGCCGACGCCACCGCCACGACATTGATTGTCGATGCCGAGACGGTCGCGCGCGCCGCTGCCGCCGGCGAAGGCAAGACCTTCGCGGCCGAACTCGGCAACAAGCTCGATCGCGCCTACGGAGCGCCGCTGCGCTGCTCGGCCAAGGTGGTGCGCCTATTCGACGGAGGCTTTCGCTACAGCGGCGGCGTCTTGCGCGGTGATCGCGCGTCGATGGAAGCCTGCGCCGTCCTGCAAATCGGCGCCGCCACGGTGCTCGTCGCGAGCGCCTCGAGCTACGAGTATGGCGACGAGCAGTTCGTGGCCGCCGGTATCCGCGCCCGGGAGTGTAAATTCATCATCGTGAAGAACCCGATGAACTATCAGCAGGCCTATGAAGACGCTGTCGCATTCTTCCTTCTCGATACACCGGGTCCGACGACGCCCAATCTGCGCAGCATCGCCATTCCCAAGGCGGGCCGGCCGCTCTATCCGATCGACGACGGTTTCATGCCCAGCTACGAAGTGGTTCGCGGCCGCCGGAGGTGAGTCGAGCGGACAGCATCGAGCGCCGCCGACCCGTCGCCGGTCCACAGCACGCTGAGGATGAGGCCGTCGCCAGGGCCGACGGTCAGAATCGCGTGGCCAGCGGCGCTGTTGAAATAGAAATTGTCGCCGGCCCGCAGACGCTGCGGCTGTTTGCCTTCGAGGAGGATGTCGATCGTGCCCTCGAGAACGTGGATGAACTCTTCGCCGGCGTGACGGATCAGCGGCCCGAATTCCTCGAGGCGCCGGCACTTGATCCGGCTCACGAGCGGAATCATCCGACGATGCGGCAGGTCGGTGCAAACATATTCATGGGCGTAATTCGCCGTCTCATGAATCTTTCCACCGCTGCGCCGGGTCAGCGCCGTGGACTGGTGGTCCGCAGCGATGCTGCCGGCGGCGAAAAGATCACCAACCTCCAGGTGAAACCCCCGGGCAAGCTTCAGCAGATTGTCGAAGGTCAGCGACAGTTGGCTGTTTTCGACCTTCGACAGCGTCGAGATCGCCAGTCCGCAGCGTTGTCCGGCCTCTGCGAGCGTCCATCCGCGCTCCTTGCGCAGTCGCTTGAGGATGACGCCGAGGGCATCGCGACGCTCGGAAGAGCTCGTTCTCTGCGGCTTCTTCGTCGGCACTTTTCTGCGTCTCATCCATGCTCCATTGGAGATCAGGATGAACCAGAACTCCCAGGTTCCTCAACTCCGGCATTTCATCGTGTAGCAAGCACGTGAGTTGACCGGTTTTGTAGCAGGTGAGTTGTCCGGTTTTGATTGCCTCAGATTGGGAGGCGAGATGGATCGGACGACGACGCTACAGGAGATCCGGAAGATGCGGTTTGAAACGCTTCACGCTGCCGCGCGGCGGAGCTGCCTTTCCTCGATGTCGTGCTCTCGGGCCAGCCCTGCGCCTCCAATGCGGCGGGCATGAAGGGCGCCGGCGAGATCGGCGCCATCGGCGCGCCGCCCACGATCATCAACGCCATCGCCGACGCGCTGGGCCGCGACGACATCACGATGCCCGCGACGACGGATCAGATCTGGCGGCTGGCGCGGAGCGGCGCCGCGTTTCGGTGATCTCGACCGTCTGTGTATCCTCACGCGCGAATCGATCGGGAGCGCGAGGCGGTTGAAATGGCACGAGGCAAGTGATCCATATCGATCGGAAGCCGCTCTAGCCGGACTTCGAGCGGCGCCCGAGTGTCGATTTTGTGCTCACGCAAATGCGATCAACAGTCAGGCTTTTCACGCCTTGACGTAAGGACCATCGAAGGAGGCGCCTCGTGCCCACCGCAAGCGACCCGGTCGAGCTGTTCCGGCACGTCAGCGCCGAGAAGGCCGTCTTCTACCGCCGCATCATGGACGTATTCGCCGCCGCGAAGCGACAGTACCGCTTACAGCTGCGGCCGGACGAAGTGCTCGCCGAGATGCAGCGGCCCGAAGCGCCGCCGCGCATCGAAGAAGTCAATGCGGCGCTGACGCAGCTGGCCGACTGGGGCAATTTGCAGTCGCAGCCGGACACGGCGCGCGTGTCGACCGTCAGTGACTTCTATCGCGCCAGATTCCTGTACCGGCTGTCGCTCGGCGGCGAAGCAGTGGAAGCCGCACTGGCTGTTTTTTTCCAGACCTTGCAGCACCGTGCCGAACTGCAGACCGTCGCTCTGGAAGACATCGCGAGCCGGCTGCTGGCGCTGCAGAGCGTGATCGATGTCGACACGGCCGGCGACGGGCCCGACACCGCGAAAATCCACGAGATCCTGCGCGACCTGGGACAGGGAGAATTGGACCAGTTTATCATTGACATGACTCAGGAGCTTAGTAAAAAAGATGCTTTGATTTTTGAC
>JANNTF010000342.1:0-1853 GCA_031403455.1 Alphaproteobacteria bacterium
TTCGAGTATCTGATGCCATCGCTCGTGATGCGCGCGCCGGCGGGAAGTCTGCTCGAGCGGACGAACCGGCTGATCGTACGCCGCCAGGTCGACTACGCGACGGCACGCGGCCTGCCCTGGGGAATTTCCGAATCCGCCTACAACGCCCGCGATCTGGAATTCACGTACCAGTATTCGAATTTCGGCGTCCCCGGTCTCGGGCTGAAGCGCGGGCTTGGCGAGAACCTCGTCGTCGCGCCTTACGCCACCGCGCTCGCGGCGATGGTGGATCCGCGCGCGGCCTGCGCGAATCAGCTGCGCCTGACGGCGCTCGGCGCGCGCGGCCGCTATGGATTTTACGAAGCGCTGGACTACACGCCGTCGCGCCTGCCGGAGGGTGAACGTGTCGCCATCGTGCGGGCGTTCATGGCGCATCATCAGGGCATGACCATCGTCGCGCTGAGCGATGCGCTCCTCGACGGCGTGATGCGGTCGCGCTTCCACGCCGAACCCATCGTGCAGGCGACGGAATTGCTGCTGCAGGAGCGCACGCCGCGCGATGTGGCGGTCGTCCGGCCATGGGCCGCGGAGGTCAAGTCGGCCGCGACGACACGCGATGCCGAGACGCCGAGCGGTCGCCATTTCGCCTCGGCGCATCAGGCGACTCCGGCCACGCACCTGCTCTCGAATGGTCGCTATGCGGTGATGATCACGTCGGCAGGCTCAGGCTATAGCCGCTGGGGCGATCTTGCCGTCACGCGCTGGCGCGAGGACTCGACGTCGGACGATTTCGGCTCCTACGTCTTCCTGCGCGATGTACGCAGCGGATCGGTTTGGTCGGCGGGATTCCAGCCGAGCGGTGTCGAGCCCGACGATTACGCCGTCGCCTTCAACGAAGATCGCGCCGAATTCACGCGCCACGATGGGACGCTGACGACCACGTTGGATGTGCTGGTCTCGGCCGAGGACGATGCCGAGATCCGGCGCATCTCGATCTCGAATGCCGGCAGCCGCACCCGCGAGATCGAAGTCACGTCTTACGCCGAGCTCGTCCTGGCGGCGCAGGCTGGCGATGTCGCGCACCCGGCGTTCTCCAAACTATTCGTCGAGACCGAGCATCTCCCGGCGTTCGGCGCGATCGTGGCGACACGGCGCCGACGCGCGCCCACGGAGCCCGAGATCTGGGCCGCGCATCTCGCGGTCGTGGATGGCGAGGCCGTGGGCAAGCCGCAGATCGAGACCGACCGGGCCCGATTCCTCGGTCGTGGCCACGGCATCCGCACGCCGATCGCGGTGATCGACGGGCGTGCGCTCTCCGGCACCGTAGGCGCCGTGCTCGATCCCATCTTCGCGCTTCGCCACCGCGTGCGCGTGGCGCCCGGCGCGATCGTGCGAATCGCGTTCTGGACGATGGTCGCGTCGACGCGCGCCGCGCTGCTCGATGGCATCGACCGGCGGCGCGACACGACCGCCTTTGCACGCGCGGCCACGCTCGCCTGGACGCAAGCGCAGGTGCAGCTCTATTACCTCGGCATCACCGCGGGCCAGGCTGCGCTCTTCCAGCGCCTCGCGGGGCACGTGATCTACGCCGCGCCTGTCATGCGGTCGTCCTCCGACACCATCCGGCGCGGTGGGGGTGCGCAATCCGGGCTATGGGCGCAGGGTGTGTCCGGCGATGTGCCGATCGTGCTGCTGCGTATCGCGGATACGGACGTGCTCGACATCGCGCGCGAGCTGCTGCAGGCGCACGAGTATTGGTGCATGAAACAGCTCGCGGTCGATCTCGTGATCCTGAACGAGCGCCAATCCTCCTATGTCCAGGATCTCCAGCTTGCGCTCGAGACGCTGGTGCGGGCGAGCCGCTCGCGCGCGCC
>JANNTF010000343.1:0-1259 GCA_031403455.1 Alphaproteobacteria bacterium
CGGCGTTGCGCGAGGCCGGGCTCGGTGTGGCCGAGCTCGCCCAGGGCTCGAGCGCCGAGCTGCAAGCGCGCGACCGCTAAACCGGTTCTTAACCGGCACCGCGTCAGCCTGCCGCGAGAGTCCCGGCCTTCGCCCGGGACGATGGAAGGCGCATGGCAGGCAAATCAAAAAGCGGCAACGAACGCCCGATCCTCATCATCAAGAGGAAGAGCCATGGTGACCACGGTCATCACGGCGGTGCGTGGAAGGTCGCCTATGCCGACTTCGTGACGGCCATGATGGCGTTCTTCCTGCTGCTCTGGCTGCTCAACGTCACCAGCGAGGAGCAGCGTCTGGGGATCGCGAATTACTTCATGCCGGAATCGGTGTCGCGCTCGCAATCCGGCGGCGGCGGTGTGCTCGGCGGCGTCACGATGTCGCCCGGGCAGATGAATCAACAAGGCGCCAGCCTGAACATGTCGGTCCAGCAGCGTTCCACCGATGCGGCCGAAGAGGAAGAAGCCGACGACGTCGACGGAGACGGCAAGCCGACCGAGCGCACGGATCCGAAGCAACCGGGCACGCGCGTTCTCGCGGACGGCGCGAAAGACCACGACAAAGAGAAAGACAAGGACAAGGACAAGGACAAGGACAAAGATTTCGACAAGCAGAAGGACATGGATGGCCAGCTCGCCGCGAAGGACGCAGCGGCGAAGACGCAGCTCCTACGCGCACAGATGGCGCGCCAGGAAGAGGAGTCCTTCAAAAAGGCGGAGTTCGATTTGCGGCAGGCCATCGAGGACATTCCCGAGCTCAAGCAACTCGCAGAGAACCTCGTCGTCGATCGCACGCCTGAGGGATTGCGGATCCAGATCGTGGATCAAGGCCGCTACTCGATGTTCCCGCTCGGCTCCTCCGCACCACTCGATCACACGCGCAAGCTGATGGGCGCGGTGGCCAAGATCGTGCAGAAGCTGCCGAACCGGATCGCGGTCACGGGCCACACCGACGCACTGCAGTTTCAGAGCTCCAACCGCAACTACGGGAATTGGGAACTCTCGACCGATCGCGCGAACTCCAGTCGCCGCGCATTGCTCGAAGCCGGCCTGCCGCGCGAGCGCATCAATCGGGTCGTCGGCAAGGCGGACCAGGAACCGCTGGTGACCGAGAACCCATCGGATCCGCGCAATCGTCGCATCTCGATCGTGTTGCTGCGCGACAATCCGCCGAGCGGCCCGACCGTCAACTGATCGTCCCGTCACGCCGCCCGCGCCATGCGT
>JANNTF010000344.1:0-2481 GCA_031403455.1 Alphaproteobacteria bacterium
CCGATCGGTGCGAGCTATTGGGCGCGTCTGGTCGAGCGCAGCCTCGAAGTCGCACGCTAGCCTGATCGCGCAGGTCGCTGGAAATCGCGGCCGCTTGCGGTCGATCGATGCTCAATCCGGCAGCCCAGCCATGCGCGCACCTTCGAGGAAGTACTCAAGATCCGACGTGATTTTGTAAAGACCCCTTCGTCGTTGTCGGGTGACGCTCGTCGCCGGCCGAATCTCCAATACCCGTCTCATCACCGCTCGGGCCTCATCGAGCCGCCCGAGGTGGGCAAGCCCGCTGGACAGGAATAAGAAAGCCCCCGCGTGGTTGGGATTCTGCTGAGCGGATTTGCGCAGCCATTCGACTGACTCTGCCGGGTTCCGGCGGAACAGATGGCTCAACCCCAACGGCATGCAGAACGCCCAGAACATCGGGTCATACGGGCTGAGGCGCATCGCACGCGTGGCGTGATCTGCGGCGATCTCATAGTCACCTCGAAAACAGTGGACGGTCGCACTCTCACCATATCCGAGCGCCGAGTTGGGATTGAGCGTGACGGCGCGGTCGACCCACGAGACTGCCATCTCCAGTTCACCATTCAGGAATGCCAATGCCCATGCGGCATGCGCGAGTACGACCGGGTCATTGGGCTCCAACCCTACGGCGAGATGAGCGAACCGCAGGCCCTCCGCCGTATCGACCTCTGCATTTTCCATCCATTCGCTGTTCGAGCGACTGGCATGCCAGCGCGCAACATAGCTGTAGGCGAGCGCATAGCGCTGATCCAACGCCATTGCTTGCCTTGCGAGCTGAAGTGCGCGGTCGAAGCCGTCTCGGGTCCAGGCGCGCGATTCATCGATCGCCCGCAGCAGATAGTCATAAGCCTGGAGATTCTCGGGCGGCTTCCGGCGCGAGCGCTCGATCTCGGCGCGCGTGATCGAGGGTTCGATCGCGCCGGCCACACTGGCGGTCACGCGATCCTGGAGATCGAATATATCCTCGAGTGCGCTGTCGTATTTGTCGGCCCAGAGATGCGCGCCGGTCTCGGCGTCGATCAGCTGGCCCGTGATGCGCACGCGATCGCCGGCTTTGCGCACACTGCCCTCGAGCAGATAGCGCACGCCGAGCTCGCGGCCGATCTGCTTCACGTCGATCGACTTGCCTTTGTAGGCGAATGAAGAGTTGCGCGCGATGACGAAGAACTGACGGATGCGGCTCAGCGCCGTCGTGATGTCCTCGACCATGCCGTCGGCGAAGTATTCCTGCTCCTTGTCACCGGTCATGTTCGCGAACGGCAGCACCGCGAGCGACGGCTTGTCCGGCAATGGCAGTGCCGGACGCGCTGCAGGCGCCGGGCTCGCGGCGATGCGATAGACCCGCACCTTTCGCGCGATGTTCTTGAGCTCGCGCTCGCCGAGATCTTCGAATGCCTGGTCGAGCTTGTCGCGCACGTGATCATGCGCCGTGCCCGAAACGTAGACGCTGCCCGGTTCGGCCAGTGCCTCCAGCCGCGCCGCGACATTGACGCCGTCGCCGTGGATGTCGTCGCCGTCGATGATGATGTCACCGAGATTGACGCCGATGCGCAGCTCGATCCGCCGCGCCGGCTCCTCGCCGGCATTGCGCTCCGCCAGCGCGCGCTGCAGCGCCGCGGCACAGCGAACGCTGTCGACAACGCTGCCGAACTCGACCAGCAACCCATCGCCGGTCGTCTTCACGATCCGACCGTGATGCGCAGCGATTGTCGGATCGATCGTCTCCGAGCGCAGCGTCTTCAACCGCGCCAGCATGCCTTCCTCGTCGACCCCCATCAGCCGCGAATAGCCGACGACATCGGCGGCGAGGATCGCGGCAAGCCGGCGCGTCGCGGTCATTCCGGAAATCCCGTCAGGTCGATGCCCTTCGTGATGCGATCGAACTCCGTGGGATCCTTGTAGCGCTGTCGCGACCGTCGTAGCGCGCGGCGAGTTATGGAGCGCGACGCGGCGAGGTCGGCGATGATGCTTGCGGCCTCTTCGCGCCGTCCCGACTGGGTCAGGGCGCAGGCGAGGTAGAATCTGTGGCCCGGAACACGCGGGTTCTCCTGCACCGAACGGCTCAGCCACTCGATGGCCTCCGGCAGCTCTCCGCGCAGCAGATGACAACAGCCGCGGAAATACTTCCACCCCGCGGCAATCATATCGAATGGGCTCAGCCGCAGCGCGCGGGCGGCATGATCGATCGCCGTCGCATAGTCACCGACGTGCCTTCGCACCATCGCACTGCCGCCGAGGGCGATGGCGGAGTTCGGATTGAGGGCCAACGCCCGGTCGAGCAACTGAACCGGCAGATCAGGATCCTCTGCCAGGAACATTGATCCGAGGCCTGCGTAGGTCAAAGCGACCGGATCGTCCGGTGCCAGCTGCACGGCCAAGCGCATGGCGCGCAATCCCTCCTCGCGCTCCGCGTCCTCGTCGTCCGCCCATTCCCTGAACCGCCTGCGAGCAAGGCACAGG
>JANNTF010000345.1:0-15898 GCA_031403455.1 Alphaproteobacteria bacterium
CTTCAGGGCCAGGATGAAGACCGTGTCAATGTCGGGCATGTAACGGTAGAGGGCGACGTAACCGCGGGAGCCGCGGCCGATCACGAGTTCGCGGTTGCCGTCGCGCACGATACGGCCGATCAACGGGCTATGGGCGAGGACCTGGATCGCGTGGATTATCTCGGCAATCCGCGCGCGGGCGTCCACGGACGAGTGGCGCTCGAGATGGTCGAGGATCCGGTCGAGATCGTCCAAGATCTCCGGCACCAGCTCGATGCGCGCCATTCGAAATGGTCAATCCACGAGGCGGCGGGCAGGCGGGCGACGCGCAGGCTTGCCGGCGGCGCGCGTCTCCAGATACGCCCGAGCCTCGTCCCATGCGACGGTCTTGCGCGAGGCGAGTGCCTTCGCCCATCGCGTGCTTGCGACGCGATGGAACGACGCCTCGATCTCGGCGCGTTCGACGGTTTCGGTGATGGCGTCCAGGATGAAGGCATGGGTGGTCTTGCCGGCACGCTCGGCGGCCTTGGTGACGCGGGTCCTCAGCTCGTCGGCGATGCGGATCGTCGTAGTCGACATGGGCGATACCTCGTTCCAGATCATCTGTAGCACGATTGTGCTACAGATGATCACGGACCGGATACGAGCGCAACTACCTGCGGCGGCTTCCCCCTCCCCTGCCTGATCTTGACCGGCAGGCGGCGATCTCGGTCTCGACGAGAGCCCGCGATACCGCCACAACCCCTGCCTCGTTCAGCTCCGCTCGATATCGACGGCGGCGGCGTCGATCACAGCCGCGATCGCACGGATGCGATCCTCGTCGAGGTCGGGCTGCGACAACCGCAGGCGGAGCGCCAGCTTGAGGTTCTCCATCGCGCGGACGATCTGCGGCGCCGCGTGGCTGCCGCGAGTCGTCTGCATGCGCGCGAAGATTCCGTCCACAATCGTCCGGCTGGACTCCAGGAAAGCCGTGCCCTCGGACGTCACCGTATAGAGCTTCTTGCCGCCATTGCTGTCTGCAACGGTCGCGTCGCCGAGTTCTTCCAGCATGGCCAGCGTCGGACAGACGATTCCAGGGCTCGGCGTGTACGTGCCGCCCATCTTGTCCTCGATCGCCTTGATCAGCTCGTAGCCATGGCGCGGGTTCTCCGCGAGCAGCTGCAGCAGGACGAAGCGAAGATCGCCCTGCTCGAAGGGGCGGCCGCGACCGCCGCCGTGGCGATGGCGCTGGCGACCGAACGGCCGGTCGCCGGATTCGCCGCGCATCCCGCGGCGGTCGTGGTGGCGTGTGTGTGCGTGGTGGATCTTCAGACGGCGGGCGGCGTCGCGCAAAAATGCACGCTGGATCGATATTTCAGGATCGATATTTCAGCGGACCTTGCTGGACGCGCCCTCACGCCGGCCCAGCATGGCGTCGCGGAAGATGCGGGTCGCGCGATCGAGGATTTTGTCGCGGTGCATGATCAGACCGAGCGTGCGTTGCAGTCTGGGCCGAAGCGGCCGAACGATCACGGTGGCGCCTTGCCTGTCCTCACGGACCACCGATTCCGGCACGACCGATGCGCCGAGGCCGACACCGACCATGCGTCGGATCGTGTCGAAATTGTCGAGCACCATGATCGGGCTCAGTTGATGCGACACCGGCGACAGCCAGCTCAGGACGAGCGATTTGAGATGCGCATTGGGCGACTCGAAGATCAGACGATGCCGCGCCAGGAACTCGGGCGTCACGCGGCTCGGCACGTCGGGGGTATGCGCGGGAAAGATGGCGACGAGTTCCTCCGTACGGAGCGGGATCGCCAGGGTCGACTTCTCTCGGATGGGCAGGTTCACGATCCCGAAATCGATCTCGTCCTTACGGATGCGTTCCAACTGGCCGAGTGTCGTGTCGATCAGGATCGATAGATCGATCTGCGGATACTCGCGGCGCAGCGTCTCGAGGATCGGCGCCAGAAAGTAGTTGAGGGCGGTCGTGGTCGTTCCGATCTTGACCTGCCCGAGCGAGCCGTCGCGATGGCGCTTCATGGCCTGCGTGGCGAGTTCGACATCCCCGGTGATCCGCCGCGCATGATCGATGCGCTCGCGCCCGGGCGGCGTCGCGGCCGCCCGCTTTCCCAGGCGCTCGACGAGGCGTAGCCCGAAGCGCTTCTCCAGTTCGCTGATCTGCACGCTGATCGTCGATTGCGAAAGATTCAGACGCTTGGCGGCCGCCGTGAAGCTCGCGAGGTCGATCACGGCGTCGAGCGCGCGGAGCTGATCGAGGTTCAGGCTTCTCATGAATCGGTTTCCTTCATCGTCTCAATGGAAACATTGAATTGGGTCCATCGCCGGTCAAGAGCGTATTGGGTCGCTGCGCGCTGAGCTGCGCGACGCGTCGACGCCCGGTCGACGCAGCCAACCCGAGGCGAAGGACGGTGCCCTATGGATTTTGCGCGCTTCG
Organism: Alphaproteobacteria bacterium; assembly: GCA_031403455.1. Taxonomy (GTDB): domain Bacteria; phylum Pseudomonadota; class Alphaproteobacteria; order CACIAM-22H2; family CACIAM-22H2; genus CAIOSQ01. The sequence continues at coordinate 2,420 of JANNTF010000345.1, forward strand.
TCCAACCGAATGAGAGTCCAGCTGGAGCCGGATTCCGGGATGCCCTCCTCCTCCCGGTCGACGGCCACGATGGCGCCACGGCACTGCATCGGAGTTTAGGTATCGAGCGCGATGCGTTCTCCCCCGAACGAGTCGTCCTGCTGCCGTGCTCCGCAGGTTCGGCGCGGCAATGGGAAGATCTCATGGGCCGGCTGGCCGGCTTCGAGACGATCGCGATCGATCTGCGCGGGCACGGCGAGCAGGAGCGCTGGCATGGCATCGGTCCGTTGAGCCTGTCGCAAGAGGCCGAAGCGATCGCCGAAGCCTGTCCCGACGGCCGCCGGATCCATCTGATCGGCCATTCCTATGGCGGCGGCGTCGCGCTGCGGTTTGCGACGCTCTTTCCCGACCGCCTGCGCTCGCTGACGCTCATCGAACCGAGCTGCTTCAACGTGCTCAGGGCGGCGGGCGGAGCCGACGGCGAGCTGTTCGAGGAGATCGTGGCCCTCGCCGATCGCGTCAATCGAGGCGTCATCAGCGGCGACTACCGCGCCGGCATGGCGGCGTTCATCGACTATTGGGCGGGATCCGACAGCTGGGAACAGCTGAACGAGCAGAGGCGCGCCCGGTTGGCGAGTCTGGCCGTCCATGTCGCGCATCACTTCTGCGCTCTCATGGCGGAGACGGCCAGCCTGGAGGAATACGCGACGGTCACCGTGCCGACGCTGATCCTGTGCGGCGCACGCTCGCCTCGTCCATCGCGGGCGATAGCCCCGCTGCTCACGGCGGCGATGCCGCTCGCGCGAGATCGAACGATCCGCGATGCCGGCCATCTCTCTCCGATGACCCATCCGGTCGAGGTCAGCGGCCACATCCTGGAGCATCTGCTTCTCCACCGCGGTCCCCGGGATGCGGGACCGAAGAGCGGCGTCTACTGATCTGCGGACGCCGCGGCTGCATTCACACCGGTACGAACGAACGCAATGGAGGATCCAATGAATCCGAACAAAGCACTCTGGGAAAAAGGCGACTTCACGCGCATCGCCACTGCCATGCGCGAGAGCGGCGAAGCGGTTCAGTATCTTCGGCGCCATGTTTGCGCCCAGGCCCTTCGACGTGGCCAAGGAGATGGTGCGGGTGACCCGGCCGGGCGGGCGGATCGTCATGGGCAACTTGATCCCCAATGATCCCACCCTGGTCGCGCAGATCCTGAAGATCAGTGGCGCCTACTCGCCGCCGCCGCCGGAAGGCTTCATCAGCCCGATGACCTGGGGAGTCGAGGCCAACGTGATCGAGCGCTTCACCGGCGCGGGAACGGCCGCGCCGCCGATCTGCACCAGGAATTGAACACGCTGTTCGCGAGCCAGAATACCAGCGGACGCAAGGACGCCACTTCAATCGCGGCGACCTTCCTGCGCGTGACGGCGACCGTGACCTGACAGTCGAGACAATTCGGGACGGAGGACCTACCCCGCCGGATCGAGCAGGATGCACGTCGCCGGATCGACGGTGAGGTAGGCCGTCCCGCCGTCCGCGACCGGCGACGGCCCGGTCTGGCGCGCGATCAGCTCGCGCTGGCCCCAGCGGACATGGATCTGGGTCATGTCGCCGAGGAAGACGGAGCGGATGATGGTCACCGGCCACGAATTGATCTCGGTCGCCGGGCGATCCGCGGTCAGCTTCAAATGCACCGTGCGCAGCGACAGCGTCGCGGTCTTGCCGACTGCGCGCCCGCGCGTGACGCCGTGGAGGATGGCGTCGCCATCGACGCGGATCGTCACGCGCTGGTCCGCCGTCCCGCCGCTCACCACCTCGCCGTCGACGAGATTCGCCGAGCCGACGAAATCGGCGACGAATGCCGTGCGCGGGTGGTTGTAGATGTCGCCAGGCGTACCGCTCTGTTCGACGAGACCGGCCCGCATCACGACGATGCGGTCGGACATCGCGAGCGCCTCCTCGAGGTCGTGGGTCACGTAGAGCGAGGTGACGTTCAACCGGCGCTGGAGTTCGCGCAGCTCGATGCGCATCTCCGAGCGGAGCTTGGCGTCGAGATTGGACAGCGGCTCGTCGAACAGCAGCACCAGCGGCTGGAAGGCGCAGGCGCGCGCGAGCGCGACACGCTGCTGCTGGCCGCCCGAGAGCTGCGAGGCGTTGCGCTCGGCATAGGCGTCCATCTTCACGAGATCGAGGGCATGGCGCACCTTCTCGTCGAGCGCGGCGCCGCTCTCCTTGCGCACGCGCAAGCCGTACGCGACGTTCTCGAACACGGTCATGTGCGGCCAGATCGCGTAGGACTGGAACACCATCGACATGCCGCGCTGCTCGGCCGCGACATTGATGCCGGCGGCGCCGTCGAACACGGAGCGCCCGGCGATCCGAATCACGCCCGAAGTCGGACGCTCGAGTCCCGCGACAGCGCGCAAGGTCGAGGTCTTGCCGCAACCCGAGGGCCCGAGCAACGTCAACTGCTGCCCCGCATCCACGGCGAAGCTGACCGTCTCGACCGCGGTCACGCCGCCGTAGCGGATGGACAGGTTCTCGACCTCGATCGCGGGCGCAGCCATGCGAGTCACACCCCGTGCTGGGCGACGGCGCGCCGGGTGAGCAGGCCGAACACGATCATCGTGGCGGCGATAACGACCGTCTGGATGAGCGCCATCGCGGCGGTCAATTCGGAGCTGGTGGAGAACCAGGCCTCGACGATGGCCGGCGTCATGACTTTCGAGTCGGATCCCATCAGCAGGATCGAGGCGCCGAGCTCGCGCACGCTGGCGACGAAGATCAGCAGCCACGCCGCGAGCAGCCCGGGCCGCAGCAGCGGCGCCGTGATCGTCTTCATGCGATAGGCCCAGGTGGCGCCGCAGACCTGGCCGCATTCATCGAGGCTCTTGTCGAGCTGCATGACGACGCTGGAGATCGTGCGCACGCCGAGCGGCAGGAACACGGTCAGATACGCGATCAGGAGCACCCAGAACGTGCCGTAGATCGGCAGCGGAAACACCAGCCACGCCCACATCATGCCGAAGGCGAAGACGAGCCGCGGCACGGCTTGCGGAAACATCACGATGTATTCGAGGACGCCGCGCCCGGGCAGACGCGTGCGCAGGATGATCCAGGAGAGGAGTCCGGTGAGCGCCACGCCGATCGTCGCCGTCACGGCACCCAGGAGCAGGCTGTTGACCATCGCCGAGCGGACCGCGTTGATCGACAGCGCCTGGCGAAAATTGTCGAGCGTGAAGTTGGAGGCGGCGGGAAACGCGACAGCCAGCTTCTGGACCGAAGCGTAGACGAGGGCAGCGATCGGCAGGATCGCGGAGAGCACGACGTAGAGCGCACACACGCCGAACAGCACCCAGCGCAGGCCGCCGACATCCATCGCCCGCGGCCGGAACGCCTTGCCGGAAATCGTCACGTAGCTGCGCTGCGACGTGATCCGCCGGTAGAGGAACAGCATCGCGAACATGATCGCGAACAGCGACACGCCCATCGCCGCGGCCAGCGGGATGCGCGGCGGATACTGGGTGACGAGCTGATAGATCGCCGTGGTGATGACGTAGAACCGCGCCGGTGTGCCGAGCACCAGCGCCGCCGAGAACGAGCCGAGCATCTCCGCGAAGACGAAGATCGCCGCACCCAGAACGCCGGGCGCCACGAGCGGCAAGGTGATGCGCCGCATGGTGAGCCAGCGGCTCGCGCCGATGACCTGCGACGCCTCTTCGAGCGACGGGTCCATCGACTGCATCACGGCGCTGATCATCACGTAGGCGACCGAGCCCTCGAACAGCGCCATCGCCCAGGCGATGCCCATCGGCGAGGTGATGTCGATCAGCGCGCCGCTGCCGCCGAAATGGCGCCAGAGCTGGTTGACGAAACCGCTTTCCGGCGCGCCGAGGAAGCTCCACGCCAGCGCCCCGAGCAGCGGCGTCACGTAGTACGGCACGGTCATCAGCTGATCGAGCGTGCGCTTGAACGGCACGTTGGTGCGCGTGAGGATCCACGCGGTCATGAAGCCGAACACCAGCGCCATGATCGTCGCCGCCAAGGTGACGGCCAGCGTGTTCAGCAGGATGGTCTGGTAGTCGAAGATCTTGAGGAAATTGTCGACGCCGTAAGCGGTCGGCGGCCGCGAATCCGGCGCGCCGACGTCGAGCGCGGCCTGGAAGAGATAGAAGATCGGATAGAGGACGAACAGCGCGACCACGGCGACGAGCGTCGCCATGATCGCGTACTGGACGGTGTTCTTCCCTGACGAAGCCTGCGGCGCAGCGACGGCCTGCGCTGTCACCACGTCAGAGCCCGAGCATCGCGTTCCATTCCTTGTTGAACGCGTCGCGCGAGGCCACGAACTCGTCCATGTTCGTCGGCGTGAGCAGCTTGTAGTCCTTCAGCCGCTGCCCGCCCGGCATCGGCGGCGCGTCCTTCCGCACCGAGCCATAGTAGAGATACGCGTTGGTCTGCTGATGATTCTGCCCGCGCAGCGACATCTGCCAATCGATGAACAGCCGCGAGGCCTCGGGATGCGGCGCCCGGTCGGCGATGCCGCACAGCAACGGGGCAGCCGGCAGGCCATCGGCCGGAGCGACGAACGCGACTGGCGCGCCCTTCTCCTTGACCAGCAGATAGCCGGCGTATTCGGCGAGCACGCAGATCTTGTCGTCGCCCTTGGCGAGCCGTTCGAATTGCTGCGCGCGCGAATCGAAGCCGCGCGGCCGGATTTTGGCGAACTCGCTCCAGAACTTGTCGCCGTAGAGCTTGCGCAGTTCGTACCATTGAACGAATTGCATGCCGGAGTTCGACTGCTTCACGTTCGCGCCGTTCAGCCAGACCGGCTTCGCGATGTCCTGCCAGCCCTTCGGCGCGTCCTCGGGCTTCACCTTCTCGGTGTTGTAGGCGATCCCGGCGAAGGTGACGCCGACCCAGAAATAATCGCCGGCCGGCGCGCTGAGATGCTCCGGCGCGTAGAACTCGGCCTGCGGCGAGACATAGCGCGCGTAGCCGCCGCGCTTCTGAAAATCGAGCGCCGTGGCGGGCTCGGAGAACTGGATGACGTCGGCGGTGTAGCGGCCCGCCGAGCGCTCCGCGGTGGTGCGGCTGAACAGCGTGCCGTTCTGCGCGCGCACATACTTGCCCTTGATCTTGGGGAAGTCCTTGCTGAAGGCCTCGAGGATGCCGGCGATCGCCGGTTCGCTGTCATGCGAGTAGAAGAGGAATTCCCCTTCCTGCTCGGCTGCCGCGATGTCCGCCGACGTCGTGAAGTCGAAGATCTTCGTGACGGGCCGCTGCTGTGCGGTGCCCGCAGCGAGCGGCATTGCGGCAAGCGCCAGACCGCCCTTGAGAGCAGACCTGCGCGACGACAGCAACGATCGAGGATTTTCCATGGCATTTCCCTCCGTTCAAAAATTCTTGATTGCCTGGGAACGTACCCTGCGGAGCATGGCAGCATCAACAACCGCGACCAGCTCGGGTTGTTCCCTCATGGCGGCCGCGGCCGCCTATGCTGTGATCACGACACGAGATTGATGAGAGTGAGAGAGTCATGACTTCGATCGTGGAGGCGGAAGCGCTGGAGAAGCGCTATGGCGAAGTGCATGCGGTGCGCGGGGTGAGCTTCGCGATTGCGGCGGGGAGCTGCGTCGGGCTGCTCGGTCCCAATGGCGCGGGCAAGACGACGACGATGCGCATGCTGATGGGACTGACGCGGCCCACGGGCGGCGCCGTGCGCGTCTTCGGCAAGCCGATCGCCGAGCTCGGACGCGACTTTCGTACGCGCATCGGGCTGGTGCCGCAGGACGACAATCTCGATCCCGATCTGACCGTGCGCCAGAACCTCGAGGTCTACGGGCGCTATTTCGGCATCGCCCCGGCGACGCTCGCGGCGCGCGTGCCGCTTCTGCTGGGGTTCATGCAGCTCGAGGAGCGCGGCGCGGCCAAGGTGCTGCAGCTCTCCGGCGGCATGAAGCGCCGGCTCGTCATCGCGCGCTCGCTGATCGCGGACCCCGAGCTGATCGTGCTCGACGAGCCGACGACGGGACTCGATCCGCAGGCGCGCGTGCTGATCTGGCGGCGCGTGCTCGACCTCAAGCGCCAGGGCAAGACGCTGCTGCTCACCACGCATTACATGGACGAGGCGCAGCGCCTCTGCGACGAGATCATCGTCATCGATGCCGGCCGCATCCTCGACCAGGGCACGCCGCAGGCGCTGATCGCGCGGCACGTCGCCGGCCATGTCTTCGAGATCGCCAAGCCGGTGCCCGAGGATCTGCTGCCGGCCGAACTCGAGCGCGAGGATATCGGCGACGCGCTGCTCGTCTACACCGCCGAGCCCAACGCGCTGCGCGACCGGCTGCCGGCCGAGATCGAGTACATCCATCGCGCCGCCAATCTCGAGGACGTGTTCCTGAGGTTGACCGGCCGGCGCTTGAGAGACGGGTGAGCCCATGCCGCGCATGACATCGCCCGTGAATCGCTACGTCCTCGCCGTCTGGCGGCGCAATCTGCTGGTCTGGCGCCGGATCATGTGGGCGTCGCTGACGACCAATGTCGCCGACCCGCTGCTGTTCCTGTTCGCCTTCGGTTACGGTCTCGGCGCGGTGATCGACCAGATCGCGGGGCTGAGCTACCTCGCCTTCGTGGTGCCCGGCATGATGGCCTACGCGACGATGTTCTCGGCGAGCTTCGAGACCACGATCAGCACCTATGCACGCATCAGCATGCAAGGGACGTGGAACGCGATCCTCGCGACGCCGGTCACGCTCACCGAGCTGATCCTCGGCGAGGCGCTCTGGGCGACGACCAAGGGCGTGTTCGCGACGCTCTGCGTTCTCGCCGTCGGTTTCGTCTGGGGCGGCATCGTCTCGCCAGGCGGCGCGCTGATCGCCGTGCCGGTGCTGATGCTCGGCGCCTTCTGCTTCGCCTGCTGCGGACTCGCGGCGACCGCCCATGCCGAGAGCTGGGATTTCTTCGCGTATTTCTTCACCTTCTGGGTGACGCCGATGTTCGTGTTCTGCGGCGTCTTCTTCGAGGTCACGCGCTTCCCCTGGTTCGTTCAGTTCGCGGCGTGGTTGCTGCCGATGACGCATCTGATCGCGGTGGTGCGTCCGCTGGTGACCGGCGCCGCGCTCGAACCGCTCGTCGCGGTCGGGCATGTCGGCTATTTGGCCGGGCTCGCGGCCATCGCGTTCTGGCTCGCGCGGCGCCGCTTCGCGCGGCGCGTATTCGACTGACGCGGGGCGGCCGGCTCCAGGTTCCGAATTCGGAACCTGAGATGGAAGAACAGCTCTCACCCCGATGCTTGCTTGCCAGGGTAGTCATCATGGGCGACCTTGATGCAACGATGGCTCCGACATCGGGAAAATCGAGATCACAAATGCGCCAGGAGTGTTCGTCGATGCGTAGCGCATTTTCTGGTGCCGGCATGGGCATTTTTTTCGCCGCGATGTCTCCCGCACTCGGCGCGCCGCTCACGTTGATTTACGACACTTATGTGGAAAGCAAGACACTCTCCACTCGACTTGATTCCGCTACATCGATCTTTCTGGAGGGATTATTGCCGGACCGGGGAGGAGCGAGTTTCAACAACGAATTGACCTTCACGGCCGGGTCGAGCGCCCTGTCATTGAGTGCCGGGTGGCGAAGCGGGCCGCCGGACGTCCGTACAACCGCCGTCAACATTGATCTCGTGGATTTCACGAACACGCTGATCGCATCGGACACATTCCTTGGGCTTGTGGGCACGCTCGCCACGTCGCAATTGACTGCGACTGGCTTGATTCCGGGCGGTCGCTACACGTTGATAACGACCGGTATCGCGCAACAGGGCGGTCGCTTCCAGATCGACTTGGTCGATGGAAGTTCTCCACCCGCCATCCCCCAGGCTCCAGTGGTGCCGACTTCTCCAAGCAACGCGGTGTTCGACACTCTTGTCGGCGAAAAGGGCCTGAGCTCGATTTTTGCGTCTGGGGACGTGCTTCAGATCGATGGCGTGCTGACGGAGAGTGGCGCGATCACCAACAAGACCAAGCTGAGGATTACGGCAAACACATTGTCGGCAGGAATCACCTGGCTCGTTGCGCCCGGGCCGCAGCGGACGAACGCTGTCAATATCGACCTTCTCGACGCTACGAACAATGTCGTCAGCAGCGACGTCTTCATGGGATTATCCAGTGGACAGGCGTTTTCGCAGTTCGTCGCGACCGGTCTTTCGCCGGGAAATTATACGCTCCTGTTTACCGGCAATGCGCTGCAGGGAGGGCGGTACCGCATCGACTTGGCTACCGATCCGACCGCGCCGGCGTTCGAACCCATTGAGATCGGCGTGCCCCCAGTCGACGTCCCGGAACCTCAAACGCTGATGTTGTTCTTGTTTGGTTTGGCCGGCCTTGCCTTTGCCACCCGTTCGGTGACAGCAAGAATTCCAAAATAAAGAGGCTCCGGGTTCCGAGTTTGGAACCCGGAGCCCCTTATTAGATGCCGAGCGCTTTGCGCACGCCGGCGCCATAGGCGGGATCCACCTTGTCGAAATGCGAGAGCTGACGATCGATGATCGCGCGCGGCACGCCGCCCATCGCCGCAGCGATGTTGGTGAAGAGGCGCTGCTGCTGGGCGCCGCCGAGCAGCTTGAACAAGGCGCGCGGCTGGCTGTAGTCGTCGTTGCCGACGCGATGATCGTAGCGCGCGGCATCGCCGCTGATGGCCAGTGGTGGCTCGCGATATTCGGGCTTCTGCACCGGGCCGCCGAAGGAATTCGGCTCGTAGAAAGCGTCCGGGTTGGGGTTGTTGGGGAAGAACCGCATCGCGCCGTCCTTGTGATAGTGATGCACGGGGCATTTCGGCGCGTTCACCGGCAGCGCCTCGTAATGCGTGCCGAGACGATGGCGATGCGCGTCGGCGTAGGAGAAGATCCGCGCCTGCAGCATCTTGTCGGGCGAGAAGCCGATCCCCGGCACGACATTGGAGGGCGAGAACGCCACCTGCTCGATCTCCGCGAAGTAATTGTCCGGATTGCGATTGAGCTCCATGACGCCGATCTCGATCAGCGGATACTCCGCGTGCGGCCACACTTTGGTGAGGTCGAACGGATTGTAGGACGTCTTCTCGGCGTCGCGCTCGGGCATCACCTGTACGCAGACGCGCCATTTCGGGAACTCGCCGCGCTCGATGGCGCCGAAGAGATCCTCCTGGGTGGATTCGCGCGTGCGCCCGACGATCGCGGCCGCCTGGTCATTGGTTCAATGCGTATGCCCCTGCATCGTCTTGAAGTGGAACTTCACCCAGAACCGCTCATTGCCGTGGTTCCAGAACGAGAAGGTATGCGAGCCATAGCCGTTGATGTGGCGAACACTGGTCGGCAGGCCGCGGTCGGAAAACAGAATCGTGACCTGGTGCAGGCTCTCGGGCGACAGGCTCCAGGAATCCCACATCGCCGTAGGCGAGCGCAGATTGCTGCGCGGATGGCGCTTCTGCGTATGGATGAAGTCGGGGAATTTCAGCGGATCGCGGACGAAGAACACCGGCGTGTTGTTGCCGACGAGATCCCAATTGCCCTCCTCGGTGTAAAACTTGACGGAGAAGCCGTGCACATCGCGCTCGGCATCCGCGGCGCCGGCCTCGCCGGCCACGGTCGAGAAGCGCGCGATCAACGGCGTCTTCTTGCCGACGCTCCCGAAAACGCGCGCACGGGTGTAGCGCGTGATGTCCTGCGTGACGGTGAACGAGCCATGAGCACCCCAGCCCTTGGCGTGCACGACACGCTCGGGGATGCGCTCCCGATTCTGGTGCGCGAGCTTCTCGATGAGCTGCCAGTCCTGCATCAGCACCGGTCCGCGTGGACCGGCCGTGAGCGAGTTCTGGTTATCGGCGACCGGCGCGCCGGCGCTGGTCGTCAGGGCGGGGGATTTTCGCTTATCAGGCTCTCCTTCTGCATCGAGTTGACTGGACCGGAGAGGTAAGGGACGGCGATCGCCGACGCCAATAGTGTTTTCTGCTCGGCCCGATTTGTGCCGCTTATCGCGTGCGTGCGAGTCCCTCCGGGCGGCTCTCGCGCAGCAGCGCGGCGATGGCGGCGAGCGCCGCTGGCCGCGAGAAGCTCCGTCGCGACACCAGCGCGATGCGCCGGCTCGGCGCCGGCGCGAGAAACGGTCGGGCCTCGAGCAGGGCGATCGTCGCCGGACTCATGGCCGCCGAACGCGGCAGCACCGAGATGCCCTCGCCGCACGCGACCGAGCGGCGCCGGATCGATCGCGGCGAGCCGGGCAAGCTCATGGCCGCGCGGCAGGATGACATCGAAGGCCTCGTCATAGAGGGCGTCGACCGCGAAGCTCGCCGCCTCGAACGGCAGCGCGATCAGGATCGCATCGAGCTCGCCACGCTCGAGCCGCGCCTGCAGCTCCGTCGTGAGTCCTCCCTCCTCGCGACTCAGCGTCATGCCAGGCAGACGCTGCCGCACCAGCGTCGTGAGTATCGGCAGCAGATAGGGCGCCACGGTATGGATCGCACCCAGTCGAAACGGCCCGGCCAGCGGATCCGAGCCCTGACGCGCCACCAGCTTCACGCCCTCCGCCGCATCGAGGACGCGGCGCGCCTGCGCGATCACCGCCGCGCCGATGGTCGTCAGGCTCACCTCGTTCTTGCCGCGCTCGAGCAGCTGCACACCAAGCTCCGCTTCCAGCCGCGCGATCGCCATGGACAAGGCGGGCTGAGAGACGAAGACCTTCTCCGCCGCGCGCCGGAAGCTGCGCTCCTCGGCCACCGCGATCAGATAGTGAAACTCCACGAGAGTCATGATTCGCTCATCCTACCCCGCCCGGGAATCCGTGTTCGACGGCTCGCGTCGCGTCGCGAGCAGCGTGATCGCGCCTGACGCGGCGATGGCGCCGAGGCCAACGAACATCCAGCGATCGGGGCGCTCGGCGAACACGATCGCGCCGATCAACACCGCCCAGATGAGCTGGCTGTAGTGAGTCGCCGCGACGTTGCTCGCGGCGGCGCGGCGCGTGGCGAGCAGAATCGCGATCTGTCCCATGCCGTCCACCACGCCCGCGAGGAGGATCAGCAGCCATTGCGTGGTATCGGGCCAGCGAAACGCCGGAATCATGGCGATGCCGTTGACGACCAGCGTGACGAGGGCGAGGGCACCGAGGATCGTCGTGCGGCGCTCCGTCCTGCTGAGCTGGCGCAGCAGGGTCAGGGACGCACCCACCGAGAACGCGGCCGCGAAGGCGGCGAGGTGGCCGGTGGCTAGTTCGCGCAAGCCCGGCCGGATGGCGACGAGCACGCCGACGAGGCCGAGCGCGATGGCGCACATCGTCCGCGGTTCGAGCGGTTCTCGTAGAAACACCCGCGACAGCAGCGCCGCGATGGTCGGCGCCAGGAACAGCAAGGCGAAGACCTCCGCAAATGGGATGGTCGTGAACGCGATCACGACGCAGACGCCGGAGAACATCCCGAGAAACGCGCGCAGCGCCACGAGCAAGGGCTGGCGAACATGGAAAGTCGAGCGCCAGGTCTCGGCCGCGGGCTTGGACGCAAGCATGACGGGCGACGCCACGAGCATCGTCAGGAATCCGATCTCGAAGATATCGAGCGCCGTGCCGATCGCCTTCACCGCGGCATCCGAGATGGTGAACAGGCCATAGCCGAGGAAGCCGAGCAGAACCCCGACTGTGCCAGTCTTCACGCGCGGCTCGGCAGCGGAACGGACGCCCTCGGTGAATGGAAACGGCGCGTCACGTATCCGTGCCGGGCGGGGCGCGCCGTCGGTCTTCCGTCACGATGCCGGTGAGGCGCGCCTCCTCCTCATGGCCGGGCTCGCGCCACGTCTCGGCCAAGGCAGCCGCTTCCCAGTCACGCATCGCGGGCAGCGCCAGGACACGCGCGGCATAGGCGGCCGCGGCGCCGTCGAGGCGAAGGCCATAGGTCTGCACGCGGAAGGCCACCGGGGCGAAGAAGGCATCGACGGCGGTGAAGCCGCTGCCGGCCAGGAACGGCCCGCCGAAGCGCGCGAGGCCCTGGTTCCAGAGTTCGGTGATGCGCGCGGTGTCGCGCGCCAGCGCCGGCGGCATATCGTGGAGGCGCACGCGCAGGCCGCAATTCATCGTGCAGCGCTGACGCAGCGTACTGAATCCGGCATGCATTTCCGCCGCCGCGCAGCGCGCCCAGGCGCGGGCATGCGGATCCGCCGGCCACACGCCGGCATGGCGCTCGGCGAGGTACTCGACGATGCCGAGCGACTCCCAGATCCGCGCGTCGCCATCGTGCAGGCACGGGACCTGCCCGTTGGGCGAGAAAATGCGGAAGGCATCCCAGTTCGATCCGGCGCCGAATGGCGTCAACCGCTCGGTGAATTCGATCGCGTGCTGACGCAGCAGCACCCATGGCCGCAGCGACCAGGACGAGTAGTTCTTGTTGGCGATGTGCAGCACGTACATGGCGCGTTGTCTCCAAGCAGCGGGCGTCCATCCAGCGTGGAGTCGTGCGCCGTGTCCAGGCCCTTCGCGCCGCCGACCGCGGCACGGCGGCTGAGACCAGCCTCGTTCCCGTTGGTTTGTTCTCGGTAATCTGCATAATCGATCGCCAGGGAATTCGGGAGGGGATCAGTGATCATGCCTGCGTTGCTGCGGGCAGTGTTCCCGAGCCGAAGGCGGAATGGACCGCAGCGGCGCAACGCCATCTCGACAAACATCTGCGCGCCATCAAGCAGGCGCGCGGCCTCAACGCCGCGACCTACGCGCCCGATCGCGTGCGCATTGCTCAAGGGCCTGCCGCAGTGACACCCTCGCGGCCCGACGTCGCCACCGGGAAGCCTCTCGATGGCGGCAACCCGAACCTCTTGTCCGAGGATGCAGCGTGATGAGCGCGAGATTGAACCGACTCGGCCAGCCCGTCGGTTCGGCGCTGCCGAACTGGCGACCGGCGCGCCGACCGCCACGCACGCCGATGGAAGGACGCAGCTGCATCGTCGAGCCCCTCGATCCGGCGCGCCACGGTGATGCGCTGTTCACCGCCTTCTCCGACGATCGGGATGGGCGGCTATGGACCTATCTGATCTCCGGGCCATTCCCCACGCGCGAGTCGTTCGACAGCTGGATGCACGCAAAATGCCTGCGCGACGATCCGCTCTACCATGCCGTCGTCGATCGCCGCTCGGGCGCGGCCGTCGGCATCTCGAGCTACATGCGCATCGACCGCGGCTCCGGCGTGATCGAGATGGCCAATTCCGTCTACTCGCCCCGTGTGCAGCGCAGCACACTGAGAACCGAAGCGACGTATCTGATGATGCGCCGAGTGTTCGACGAACTCGGCTATCGCCGTTACGAGTGCCGATGCGACAGCCTCAACGCGGAGTCGCAGCGGGCCGTGATGCGCATCGGCTTCACGCAGGAAGGGCTGTTCCGGCAGGCGAGAGTCTACAAGGGGCGAACGCGCGACACCCTGTGGTTCTCGATTCTTGATCATGAATGGCCGGCGATCCGATCCGCCTATGAAGCCTGGCTGTCGGAAGGC